>JBDKRR010000382.1:0-13071 GCA_039683315.1 Sulfuricella sp. | reverse complement strand
TCCGATATCCGGGTAAGCTCAAAGCGGCATTCGTGGTGATGGATGCAAGTAATATCAAGAGCCTGTCAGACGCGAAAGGCAAACGGCTGGGGCTGCCTGACAAGGAAAGCCTTGCGTCCAATCTGGCGCTGGCCAAACTGCGTTTTTCCAGAATGACGCCGGAAACTCATTTTTCGGAAATTTTTCACCAGCGCTTCCAGGATGCGACGCTGAACGCGTTGCTGATAGGTCGTGTCGATGTGGCGGCAGTGACCGCCGGTTTTGCCAAGAAATGGGTGGGAGAGCATCCGGGGGCGCGGGTAATCGAGGAAAGCTACGAAGTGCCTCATTTCGCTTTTGCGGTCAGCGAAGACGTGAGCGAGTCTGATGCCATGCAAATCCGGCAGGTCATGCTGGATGCGCCAAATACCGCAGAAGGCCGAGCTATGCTGGGGAAGATGGGGCATAAGGACGGCTTTATTCCCACCGGCAAGGATGATTATTCGCCTCTGATACGGTTGTTCGGTTTATAGCGGGGGAGAGGCAAGGGCGTGTTCAATCCGGCGGGTTTCGCTTAAGTCATTACTCGTTGGCCCAGGATCGCTTACAATGCGAAGCCTTATGAATGCAACAGCCAAACCTGACTGTGTTTCGCAGGAATGTTTCCACTGCGGTCAGCCAATTCCTCAGAATTCCCACTACCTGGTGGTAATCGAAGCCGTTTCACGCGAAATGTGTTGTCGGGGCTGCCAGGCGGTAGCCGAGGCAATTGTGGATGGGGGCCTCGAGGATTACTACCGTCACCGCACGGCAAAATCTGGCACGGCTGCGCTGGATGCTGCGGATGTGGTGCCGGAGTGGTTGCGTCAGGCCAAGCTTTACGATCTTCCCGAGGTACAGCAGAGTTTTGTGCGACAGGAGGTCGGCGAGGTCCGCGAGGCTTCCCTGATCCTTGAGGGCATTGTCTGCGCCGCCTGCGTCTGGCTTAACGAACACCATCTTTCCGGGCTGCCCGGCGTGCTGTCGGTCGAGATCAATTATTCCACCCATCGTGCGCGGGTCCGCTGGGATAATTCGCGCATCAAGCTTTCCGAAATTCTTCACGCCGTAGCGGCGATCGGTTACACGGCCCACCCGTTCGACCCGGGCCGCCAGGAACAGCTTTTTCTCAAGGAGCGCCAGGCTGCATTGCGGCGCCTGTTCATCGCCGGCATCGGCATGATGCAGGTGATGATGTACGCGATACCGGCTTACGTCGCCGGCGGGGACGGCACCATGCCGCCCTGGATCGAAAGCATCATGCGCTGGGCCAGTCTGACCCTGACGCTGCCAGTGGTTGGTTATTCGGCCTGGCCGTTCTTCCTCGGCGCCTGGCGCGATCTGAAGCTGCGCCAGGCAGGCATGGATGTGCCGGTGGCATTGGGCATTGGCGCAGCATTTATAGCCAGTGTCTATGCGACCTTGACGGGAGGGGGCGAAGTTTATTTTGACTCCATCACCATGTTCGTGTTTTTCCTCCTCTCCGGACGCTTTCTTGAAATGGGTGCAAGGCGGAAGGCCGCAGATGCTGCCGAAAAGCTGGTCAAGATGCAGCCGGCCATGGCAAGCCGTCTCCCCGCGTATCCAAACACCCAGTCCGATGAACTGGTGGCTGTGAGCAGCTTGAGTCTGGGAGAATATCTTCTGATTCGTCCGGGCGAATCGGTGCCGGCAGACGGCGTAGTGGAGCAGGGTGGCAGCCGGGTGGATGAGTCACTGCTGACCGGTGAAAGCCGCCCGGTGCCAAGAAATGCGGGAGGGCGGCTGATAGCGGGCACCATCAATGTGGATAGCCCGCTGATTATGCGGATTGAAGGTCTGGGGCAGGACACGGTACTGTCCGGCATCGTGCGCCTGCTTGATCGTGCTCTAGCTGAAAAACCGGCTATGGCGCAGGTGGCGGACCGGGTTGCCAGCTGGTTTGTGCTGGCCCTGCTGCTGATTGCCGTCGGCACAGGCGTGGCATGGTATTTCATCGAGCCGGTTCGGGCATTCTGGATTACCGTTGCTGTATTGGTAGTGAGTTGTCCCTGCGCCCTGTCTTTGGCGACTCCAGCCGCGCTTACGGCGGCTACGGGCAGCCTGACCCGTCTGGGTTTGCTGACCACACGAGGCCATGCACTGGAAACATTGGCCAAGGCTACGCACTTTGTTTTCGACAAAACCGGTACTCTTACCTATGGCAAGATGAACTTGCTGGAAACGATTGCGCTGGGCGATGTCAGCCAGGAGCGCTGTTTGGCTATGGCGGCTGCGCTGGAGCGTGCCTCGGAGCACGCCATCGCCAATGCCATTGCCACTGCTGCTGCGGGCGGCGAGGATCGGTTCAATATCGAGGAAACCACCAACTTGCCGGGTAGCGGGGTCGAGGGGAAAATCGGTGCTCAGCGCTATCGTCTGGGACGGCCAGCGTTTGTGGCTGAACTGTGCGGCAGTCCTTTGCCGGATGCGCTGCTCCATGTCCCGGAAGGTGCAACGGTGGTGGCTTTAGGCGGCGAAAACGGATGGCTTGCGCTATTCGCGCTGGGTGACACGTTGCGCCCCGATGCTGCGTATCTGGTTAATGGCTTGCGGCAGCGCGGGAAGACGGTGGTACTCCTGTCGGGCGATCAGGCAGAAGCTGTGCACCGGGTTGCACAGCAGCTTGGTATCGTTACGGTGCGTGCCGCCATGACGCCGCAAGGGAAGCTGGATTATGTGCGTGGCTTGCAGCGCGACGGGGCTGTGGTGGCGATGGTCGGCGACGGGGTGAACGATGCGCCGGTGCTTGCCGCAGCCGGTGTCTCCGTCGCCATGGGCGGCGGCACTCAGGTGGCGCGCGCCAGTGCTGACATGATTCTGCTTTCCGAGCAATTGCCCCATTTGCTCGCGGGGGTGGATATCGCCGTCAAAACCAGCCGTATTATCCGCCAGAATCTGACGTGGGCATTCGTCTATAATTTAATCGCTATTCCACTTGCCGCACTAGGTTACGTTACACCTTGGATGGCGGGGATTGGCATGTCCGCCAGTTCGCTCATGGTGGTTCTGAATGCATTGCGTCTGGTCGAGCCGGACGCTGTCAAAGGACGGAAATAAGCGGTGGAAATACTTTATTTAATCATCCCGATTAGCGTGATCCTGATATTTTTTATCATCTGGATTTTCCTTTGGGCGGTAAAGCATGGCCAGTTCGATGATATGGAAGGTCCTGCACACCGTATTCTTATGGATGACGACAGGGCGCGCACCGAGCCTTCCGAAACCAAACCGGACGAAGAGTAAATTCGTCCTCTCGCGAGCAAGTCGCCGCGACATTTTGTCGCGAAAAATGAATCAAGTTTGATCTAGCGCAAAATTCCATTTACAGGATTCAGTTAATATTGGGACAGTAATGTCCTGAAATAGACTTTACCTAAGGCGACTTTTTGTAATCAGGGAGGGAATATATGGAAGCGCAAACCACGTACAACTACAAGGTTGTGCGGCAATTCGCCATCATGACGGTGGTGTGGGGAATTGTCGGCATGCTGGTCGGGGTGATCATTGCCTCGCAGTTGATTTGGCCGGAATTAAATTTTGAGCCGTGGCTGACGTATGGCCGTCTGCGTCCACTGCATACCAATGCGGTGATTTTTGCTTTTGGTGGTTCTGGTCTCTTTGCGACCTCGTACTACATCGTGCAGCGCACCTGTCATACGCGTTTGCTTTCTGATGGTCTTGCCGCATTCACCTTCTGGGGATGGCAACTGGTGATTCTGCTGGCAGCGATTACCCTGCCGCTGGGTTACACCACTTCCAAGGAGTATGCCGAGCTGGAATGGCCGATTGATATTCTGATTACCGTGGTCTGGGTGGTCTATGCAATCGTGTTCTTCGGCACCGTCATGAAGCGTAAAACCACGCATATTTATGTGGCCAACTGGTTCTTTGGTGCCTTCATTATCACCATCGCGTTGCTCCACTTGGTCAACAATGCCGAGCTGCCAGTCAGCTTCATGGGCATGAAGTCCTATTCCGCCTATGCCGGCGTGCAGGATGCAATGATTCAGTGGTGGTACGGTCACAACGCCGTGGGCTTCTTCCTGACGACCGCTTTCCTGGGCATGATGTACTACTTTGTGCCTAAGCAGGCCGGACGCCCGGTATATTCCTACCGCCTGTCCGTGGTGCACTTCTGGGCGCTGGTCTTTACCTATATGTGGGCTGGCCCTCACCATCTGCATTACACCGCGCTGCCTGACTGGACCCAGTCTATCGGCATGATCTTTTCGCTGATTCTGCTGGCTCCCTCCTGGGGCGGTATGATCAACGGCATCATGACTCTCTCGGGTGCATGGCACAAACTGCGTACTGATCCTATCCTGAAGTTCCTGGTGACCTCGTTGTCCTTCTATGGTATGTCCACCTTCGAAGGCCCGATGATGTCCATCAAGACCGTGAATGCGCTGTCGCACTATACCGACTGGACGGTGGGCCACGTGCACTCCGGCGCCCTGGGTTGGGTGGCGATGGTGACTATCGGTTCCCTGTACTACTTGATCCCGCGCCTGTTTGGCCGCGAACAGATGTATAGCGTCAAGCTGATCACGACCCATTTCTGGATTGCCACAATCGGTGTGGTGTTGTACATCGCCGCGCTGTGGATTTCCGGTGTGATGCAGGGGTTGATGTGGCGCGCGGTGAACGCCGACGGAACGCTGACCTACAGCTTCGCAGAAGCAGTCAAGGTGGTGTACCCGTTCTACACGATTCGCTTGATTGGCGGTACTTTGTTCCTGGTTGGAATGCTGATCATGGCCTACAACGTATTCAAGACTGTGGCTGGCTCCAAGGCAGTGGATGATGCGGCGATCCCCGCTCCTGCCGGCGCTCACGCTTAAGTAAAGGGAAGGAGATAAGATAATGAGTGCAAATTCATGGCATGAATCACTGGAAAAAAACATCGGTTTCATGATGGTGTTGATTCTACTGGTGGTGAGCGTGGCAATGATGGTGGAAATTCTGCCGCTGTTTTTCCAGAAATCCACCACGGAACCGGTGGCCGGCCTCAAGCCGCGCACTGCTCTGCAGTTGGCGGGACGGGACATTTACCAGCGCGAGGGGTGCTACAACTGTCACTCGCAGATGGTGCGTCCGTTCCGTGCTGAAACTGAACGTTATGGTCACTACTCTGTAGCGGGCGAGTTCGTATACGATCACCCGTTCCAGTGGGGCTCCAAGCGTACCGGTCCTGACCTTGCCCGTGTTGGCGGACGTTATTCCGACGACTGGCATCGTACCCACCTCAATAACCCGCGCGACGTAGTGCCGGAATCCAATATGCCGGCTTACACCTTGCTGGCGAACACCCCGGTTGCAGGCGACGATCTGGGCGCTCACATGAGCACGCTACGTGCTCTGGGCGTTCCATATACTGACGCGGATATTGCCGGTGCTGCGCAGGCAGTTGCAGGTAAGACCGAACTGGATGCCGTAATCGCCTACTTGCAGAGTCTTGGTACAGTTATCAAGAGCACGAGGTGAGTCGTGGACATCAACGATCTTAGATCAATCGTGACGGTGGTGTCGTTCATAACTTTCCTCGGCATCTTGGCTTGGGCTTTCAGCGGGCGCCGCAAGGCGGCGTTCGACGAGGCAGCCCAATCGCTGATGGAAGATGACGAATTCAGCCGGGTGAACGTGAAATCCGCTCCCAAGGCGGCGGGACACTAAAGGAGATAAAGATGAGTGATTTTGTAAGCGACTTTTGGAGTCTGTGGGTCGCCGGGATTACCCTGGCCAGCGTACTCGGCTGCGGGTTGTTTCTGTGGGCTGTGAGTATCAAGCGTACCAACGCCAAGGTGGAAACCACCGGACATAAGTGGGATGAAACGCTGGAGGAATGGAATAACCCGATGCCAGCATGGTGGAGTTGGTTGTTCTACATCACGGTTGTATTCGGACTGGTGTATCTGGCGCTCTTCCCCGGCCTGGGGACTTTCCAGGGGATGCTTGGCTGGAGTTCGCATGGCCAGTATGACGATGAGATGAAAGTCGCGAAGGAAACGTACGATCCGATCTTCAACAAGTACCTAACGCAGGATTTGAAGACCGTGGCGGCCGATCCGGAAGCCAGAGCAATGGGGCAACGCCTGTTTCTGACCTACTGCTCCCAGTGTCATGGTTCAGACGCAGGTGGTGCACGTGGCTTCCCCAACCTGACCGATAAAGACTGGCTGTATGGTGGCGATCCCGAAACGATCAAGGCCAGCATCACTAACGGTCGTGCTGGTGTTATGCCTCCTTGGGCGCCGGTACTTGGTGATCAGGGTGTCAAGGAAGTTGCCAACTACGTACTCTCCTTATCCGGCCACAAGCACGATGCCAATCTGGCAGCGGCAGGTAAGCCCAAGTTCGAGCAGAACTGCGTTGCATGCCATATGCCGACCGCTACTGGCAACCAGGCACTTGGAGCACCTAACCTGACTGACAATATCTGGCTGTACGGCGGCACCGAAGCAAAGGTGATTGAAACCATCAGCAAGGGTCGCAACGGCGTGATGCCTTCGTGGAAGGATTTCCTTGGCGAAGCCAAGATCCATCTGCTGGCAGCTTACGTATATAGCCTGTCCGAAGGGAAATAAAGTAGTAAAATAATAAAAAAGTAATAAAGGAGCGGGCGGGGTTTGTAAGAATTCCGCCCGTTTCAACTCAACACAAAATGGTTTTGTGGCTCGCGTAAGGACTGGGGGACGCGACATTTCTGCTCGTAGATAATTGGGAGTGTTAATTGAACCAGTCGGATGGAAAAGTAGCCGGTAAAGTTGAAGAGCCGGTTGAAGTAAAAGACCTCTATGAAGCTCGCAAAAATATTTATGCACGTTCTGTAACGGGTATTTTTGCAAATTTGCGAATCTTGGGTGTGGCGCTTACCCAGTTCGTGTTCTACGTTTTTCCCTGGCTGATCTGGAACGATCGACCGATGATGTTGTTTGATCTGGTGCATCGGAAGTTCTACGTTTTCGGCTATATTTTCTTTCCTCAGGATTTCGTTTACCTAACTGGCGTGCTGGTCATCGCGGCATTGGCACTGTTCCTGTTTACCGCCGTGGCGGGGCGTATCTGGTGCGGCTATGCGTGTCCGCAAACGGTTTACACCGAGATTTTTATGTGGATTGAGCGCGCCATCGAGGGCGATCGTGCACAGCAGATCAAACTCGCGAAATCGCCGTGGAACGCAAGAAAAATCAGGCTCAAACTTGCCAAGCACACGGCATGGTTTGCAGTGGCACTGTGGACCGGATTTACTTTTGTTGGCTTCTTTACGCCTATCAGGGATCTGGCACATGAGTTTGCATCATTTTCCATGGGGCCTTGGGAAACATTCTGGGTGTTTTTCTACGGCTTCACCACTTATGGATTTGCAGGCCACATGCGCGAGCAGGTTTGTCTCTATATGTGCCCCTATGCGCGCTTCCAGAGTGTGATGTTCGACCCCGATACGCTCATCATTACTTATGATGGCAACCGTGGTGAACCACGAGGTCAGCGCAACAAGAACGCTGATTATCGTGCAGAAGGAAAGGGTGATTGCGTAGATTGCGGCATCTGTGTCCAGGTCTGTCCTACCGGCATCGACATTCGCAAGGGCTTGCAGTACGAATGTATCGGATGTGCAGCCTGTATCGATGCCTGCAATCAGGTTATGGATAAAATGACATATCCGCGTGGTCTGATCCGTTATTCGACGGAAAACGTGATGCTGGGCAAATTCCCGGAACGCAGCATGACGGCTCACGTGTTTCGTCCCCGTGTGCTGCTTTATACCGCCATCCTTACAGCGATCGCCATTGCGCTGGGTGTGGCGATTTATATGCGTGAACCGCTTAAAGCCAACATCATCCGCGATCGTACCAATCTGGTGCGGGAAACTGATGATGGCCTGCTGGAGAACGTTTATCGCATGCAGATCATTAACATGGACGAAAAAGCGCATCGTTATACACTGTCTGCCTCAGGCATGAACGATCTTAAGGTAACAACGAATGAGGCGCAGCCGCTGCTAGTTGAACCTGCGTCTACTCGCGTCGTATCCATGAGCCTTATTGCCGATCCGGAGAATTTGAAGACCGGCTCTATCCCGGTGCATATCAAAATTCAGGACGTCGATAACCCAGACGTTAGTGCCAATGAAAAAACCAGTTTTCTTGTGAGGTAGATATGAATGCTCTGACTGAAAACAGCAAACCTTGGTACCGCGAACCCTGGCCATGGTTATTGATGGCTCTTCCGGCAGCGGCTGTGGTCTTCGGTTTGTTTTACGCGTGGTTGGCGATTACAACACAAGATGGCTTGGTCGATGATGATTATTACAAAGACGGGCTGGCAATTAACCAGACCCTCGATCGTGATAGGGCCGCGCAGATGCTGCACATCAAGGCTCAGTTGATGGTGGGAGACGATCCGACACACCTGCGTTTAATGCTGCAGGGTGGGCAGTCAGGAACGTTACCACAGCACCTGAGGCTAAAATTGCTTCACCCCACCCGTGCCGGTATGGATCAGGTGGTTGACCTAACCCAGCGAGGTGAAGGCTACTACGAGGGTGCACTCAAGTCATTGGGCCCCGCTCGCTGGCGTCTGGTTCTGGAAGATACCGAGAAGAAATGGCGGTTGACCGGGACCTGGCATGTGCCCAAGGACAATACAGTGGCACTGGAATCAAAGGGATAGTTTTACTAACGACAGGGAGAAGATGAAATGGACTTGATGCAAACGTTATTTTCGACTGATATTGGCCTGCTCAGTATGTTCACGATCGGCTTTATCCTCGTGATGGCTGTGTTTTTTATCGTGTGGTACAACAAAAAAATCAACGAACCCAACCAAGGCGATTAAGTTCCGGCTTAAGTCGACTAAGTTTGAGCGGATCCGGGCGCCGCGTTTGTATGCGTGCGCTCGGTAATTCGTTTTAGCCTGGCCAGGTCATTCAGGACGAGATTTTTGTTTTGAACGCTGATGAGGCCGTCTTCCTGGAATTTTGATAGCGTACGGCTGATGGTTTCCAGTTTGAGGCCAAGGTAACTGCCGATTTCCCCACGTGTCATACGCAATTGGAACTGGTGGGGAGAGTAACCGCGAGCGCCAAAGCGCTGGGAAAGGTTGAGCAGGAATGCAGCTAGTCGTTCATCCGCATTCATGCTCGAAAGCAAAACCATCAGGCCTTGATCGCGTGAAATTTCGCGGCTCATTATCTTGTGGAATTGCTTCTGCAAGGCTGGTATTTCACGGCACAGGTTTTCAAGCGCAGAAAAAGGTATTTCGCAAATTTCGCTGTCTTCGAGAGCGATGGCGTTACAGCTGTGGTTGTCGTTGCAAATAGCGTCAAGCCCCAGCAATTCCCCGGTCATGTGAAAACCGGTAACGTGTTCCTGGCCGTTCTCGCTGATGAACAGTGTTTTGAAAAAGCCGGTTCGCAGAGCATAAAGAGAGCGGAAGACATCCCCGACGCGATAAAGATGTTCACCGCGCTTAATGCGCTTGCGCCGGTTAATGATGTTATCCAGTTGATGAAACTCTTCACTCTTGAGGCCAATCGGGAGGCACCAGAGGTCGCGCAGATCACAAGCTGAGCACGCGCTTTTGGGGTAATGGACATCAATAATATCGGCAAACAGCTGGTGGACTTTCTGTTGCATTTTATGTGTCGCGTCACTTTCCTTTAAGTGCGGCAATCATCGCATGATTGGCCGTGCTGCGCTAGAGCCCAAGCAACATGTTCTCGTACGAGAAGGGAATTATGGTTATCTAGTTTTTTAAGGACTTCGATGATGATCTCTGTCGTGGGAGCGTTGCCCAGCGCGACCGCAATGTTGCGTAACCAGCGCTCATGTCCGATGCGGTGGATGGCACTTCCTGCGGTTCTAGCATGGAATTCTTCTTCGCTCCAAGCCAGCAATGTGGCTAGATCAGTGCTGTCCAGGCTGTGGCGTACCGCAAAATCTCTTTCTGTGCTTGCTGGCGCAAAACGGTTCCACGGACACACTAACTGGCAATCATCGCAACCATAAACGCGGTTTCCCATGAGCGGCCTCAGCGGAAGAGGGATGCTACCTTTGTGCTCAATGGTGAGGTAGGAAATGCAGCGTCGTGCATCCACCCGATAGGGTGCGATGATGGCCTGGGTGGGGCAGGCCACGATGCAGCGAGTGCAAGTGCCGCAATGCGCGCCTTGTGGCGGGTCAAGAGGCAAGGGGAGGTCAGTGTAGATTTCACCCAGGAAAAACCAGGAACCGTGTTCACGCGATAACAACATGCTGTGCTTGCCGCGCCACCCGAGCCCGGCTTGGGTGGCCAACTCCACTTCCATCACCGGCGCGCTGTCGCTGAAGACGCGGTAACCGAATGGCCCGATTTCTTCCCTGATTTTGTCGGAAAGTTTCTGCAGTCTCGCGCGCAAGATTTTATGGTAGTCTCGCCCCAGCGCGTAGCGCGAGATGAAGGCTTTGGTGGGGCTGGCAAGGATTTCGTGGCTGTCGTGCGCATCCGGCGGCAGATAATCCATCCGTGCGCTAATGACGGTAAGCGTGCCTGGTACCAGTTCAGCAGGTCGGCTGCGCTTCACGCCGTGGCTTGCCATATAATCCATTTCGCCGTGCATGCCCTGCTCCAGCCATTCCAGCAGTCTTGCTTCGGCAGCGGAGAGATCGGGGGCGCTGATGGCGACAGCCTGGAAGCCTAAATCCTTGCCCCAGGACTTAATTTTTTCGCTCAAGGCGCCGTAATCGGTTAATAAACCCTGCACAAGAGTCCGATATGAAAGTTGCGCGATATCTCGCGGGTGAAGACAGCACTGCCCGATTGGGCTCTGAATTGGCCATGGTACTGCATCCTGGCCTGGTCTTCTATCTGGTTGGAGACCTCGGCGCCGGCAAAACGACATTGGTCCGGTCTGTTTTGCGCGGGCTGGGATTTCAGGGAAAAGTGAAAAGTCCGACCTACGCTTTAGTTGAATCTTACGTTGTTTCTAGTTTAAACTTATACCACTTTGATTTGTATAGATTCGCGGATCCTGAAGAGTGGGAGAGCTCAGGGTTCCGCGAATATTTCAATCCGCATACGGTAAGTTTTGTGGAGTGGCCGGAGAAGGCGGCGGGGTTTTTGCCTCCGGCAGATGTGATTATTCACCTCGGCATCCGTGATTTCGGGCGCGAGGCAGAGCTGGAAGCAGTATCGGAGGCAGGCAGGCAATGTTTAAACCGGCTTCAGAACGTAAGCGCCACCTGAGTGTGGAAATGCCCGAACGGCGCAATGTGGTTGCGTTGCTCGGGTTGGGCGCGTTGTGGGCTGCGTTTCTGCTGGCGCTGCTTGCCGTTAACACTGCCAATGCGGCAGTTACGGTGACCGCTGCGCGGGTCTGGCCTGCGGCGGAATATACACGCATTACCCTGGAAACTTCTTCTCCCATCAAGTTTTCACAATCCATCGTTAAAGACCCAGAGCGCTTGGTCCTCGACCTTGAAGGAATAGAGCCAAATGCAGCGCTGACGGGCCTCTCCGCCAAGATCGGCGAGGATGATCCATATATTAAATTGGTGCGCGTAGGGCGCTTCAAGCCAAGTGTGGTGCGCGTGGTGCTGGATCTAAAAACGGAGGTCAAGCCTTCTGTATTTACGCTGCCGCCGGTTGGCGAGTATGGCAATAGACTGGTGGTGGACATCTACCCGGCCAAACCGCTGGACCCCTTGATGGCGCTTGTGGATTCGCCGCGACAGGCAGCCGAGGGCGGTCAGGATTTGGGAAGTCAGGGAGGCGACAAGGCGACGGCTGCCGCCATGCCGGCTGCCAAGACTGAACCTGTCGAGATCAAGAGTGCCCAGACGGAGAGCCCGAGCGCCGGCCCAGAGAAAACGCTCAAAAGCGAGAAGCGCAAGCCAGAGCTGCAGGTAACGAGGCTGGTCACGATTGCCATCGACGCCGGTCATGGCGGCGAAGACCCCGGTGCTCAGGGCGCGCGCGGGACGCATGAGAAAGACGTCACGCTGGCCATTGCCAGGCAGCTTAAAGCGGTAGTCGATGCGGAGCCAAATATGCGTGGCGTCCTGATTCGCGACGGCGATTACTTCATCCCTCTTCAAGGACGAGTGGTGAAGGCGCGTAAAGTCAGCGCCGATTTGTTCGTGTCTATCCACGCCGATGCCTTCATCCGTCCGGATGCACGTGGCTCCTCGGTGTTCGCGTTGTCGGAAAGGGGCGCTACCTCTGCTGCTGCCCGCTGGCTGGCAAAGAAGGAAAATGAGGCGGACCTCATCGGCGGCGTCAATCTGGACGTGAAAGACCCCTACCTGGCGCGTACCCTGCTGGATTTGTCGCAAACCGCAACCATCAACGACAGCCTGAAACTGGGTAAAGCCGTGCTGAACGAACTCGGTGGCATCAATTCGCTGCACAAGGGCGCAGTCGAGCAGGCCGGTTTTGCGGTGCTCAAGTCGCCCGATATCCCTTCCATCCTGGTCGAAACCGCGTTTATCTCTAATCCTGAAGAGGAAAACAGGCTGACCGACGACGCTTATCAGGAAAAAATGGCGAGGGCTATTTTGTCCGGCATCAAGCGCTACTTCTCCAAGAATCCGCCCCTGGCGAAATCCCGCCTGGCTGCCAGCGGAGCTTTTTGAATTTCAGGCAAATTGTCCGGCTACCCAGCCTGACGACCAAGCCCACTGGAAATTGTAACCGCCGAGCCACCCGGTGACGTCGATCACTTCGCCGATGAAAAATAGGCCAGGCACCGTCTTCGCCTCCATCGATTTCGACGACAGCGTGTTAGTGTCGACACCTCCCAGCGTAACTTCCGCCTTGGCATAGCCCCGCGTGCCGGAGGGCATCAGAATCCACCCCTTGAGCGCCTCCGCAGCGGCACTGATATCTCGCCTGGAGAGTTCATTTAGCGGCCGCTCCCAGCCGAATAGCGCGCACCATTCGTGCGCGAAGCGCCGCGGCAGGTGTTCCGCCAGCAGGCTGGATAGCCGAGCTTTGCTGCTGCGGTGCTCTGCCAGCCATGCTGACGCATCGGTATCGGGCAGTAGGTCGATC
>JBDKRR010000381.1:0-9719 GCA_039683315.1 Sulfuricella sp. | reverse complement strand
AAGGTGCTGACTATCGATGGGCGGGGCACGTTGCGCGAACGTTTGCCTAGCGATTACGAAATCGGCTATCGGCATGTCGAGTTACGAGCAAGCAGCGAGCAGGTAGCGGTTAGCAGTAAACCCGCTCGCCACTCACCGCTCACCGCTCACTCTGAAGAATGGTTCGTCGCCGCCTGGTTCGACCTCATCCCCGGCGACGGCAAGGCCGCGAAGAAAAAAGCCAGGGAATGGCTGGAGAAACGCATGGCGACCCAGCCGCTGACCCAGCCTAACGCCGGTTCGGTGTTCCGCAACCCGCCGGGCGACTTCGCTGCACGCCTGATCGAGGCCAGCGGGTTGAAAGGTCTGACCATCGGCGGGGCGCAGGTATCGGAAAAACATGCCAACTTCATTGTCAACCTCGGCAACGCCAGCGCAACGGACATCGAGACCCTGATCGAAGCAGTACGTACACGTGTTAAAGAAAGTCATGGAATCGAGCTGATTACCGAAGTAAAGATAATCGGCGAAAGGCAAAATAATGCTGGATAAAACTACTCCTCACCCCTCACCCCTTACCCCTCACGCCTTCGGCAAGGTAGCGGTACTGTTCGGCGGCAAGTCCGCGGAGCGCGAGGTGTCGCTCAAGAGCGGTGCCGCAGTGCTGCGCGCGCTGCGCGCCAGCGGCGTCGACGCCCACGCGTTCGACCCGGCCGAGCGCGATTTGCACCAGCTCAAGGAAGAAGGCTACGCCCGCGCGTTCATCGCGCTGCACGGCCGCTTCGGGGAGGACGGCACAGTGCAGGGCGCACTCGAGCTGATGGACATCCCCTACACCGGCAGCGGCGTGCTGGCTTCCGCCCTGGCCATGGACAAGTGGCGCACCAAGCTGGTGTGGCGCGCGGCGGGGCTGCCGATTCCCGACTTCGAGCTGCTCACGGCCGAGAGCGACTTCGCCGCCGTGGTGAAGCGCCTGGGGCTGCCGCTTTTCGTCAAACCGGCCAACGAAGGCTCGAGCGTCGGCATCAGCAAGGTCAAGACCCTGGAGGAATTGCGCCCGGCTTATGAACTGGCGGCGAAACACGACGCGCTGGTGCTTGCCGAGCAATTTGTCGGCGGCGGCGAATACACCGCCGCCATGCTCGGCGGCAAGGCCCTGCCGGTGATCAGGATCGTGCCCGCAACCGAGTTCTACGACTACGAAGCCAAGTATTTCCGCGACGACACGCAATACCTCATTCCCTCCGGCCTGTCGGCTGCTCAGGAAGAAGAAATGCAAAAACTCGCGCAGCAAGGCTTCGCGGTGGTCGGCGGACAGGGCTGGGGACGCGTGGATTTCCTCGTGGACGAGGCCGGCAAGCCCTACCTGCTCGAACTCAACACCTCGCCCGGCATGACCGACCACAGCCTGGTGCCGATGGCGGCGCGCCACGCGGGAATTTCTTTCGAACAACTGGTGGTGCAAGTACTGGAGCTGGCCCATGTGGGATAGGCCCGCCCTCATGCTGTGGCTGGCGAATCTGCTGTATGCGATAGCAGCGATTCTGCTGCTCTACGCCGTGCTGTTCCTGGTGGTGCACCTGCCGCTGTTTCCGCTGCGGGAAGTGAAGGTCAACGGCGAGCTGAAGCACGTGACGCGCGAACAGGTGCAGTTCATCGTCACCCGGGCGCTGAAGGGCAACTTCTTCACCCTGGACCTGAACAAGACGCGCCGCACCTTCGAGAAACTGCCCTGGGTGCGCAACGTGAACGTGCGGCGGCGCTGGCCGGACCGGCTGGAAGTAACGTTGGAAGAGCATGAGGTGCTGGCGCGCTGGGGCAACGCAGCCTTGGTCAACACCCACGGCGAGCTGTTCGAAGCCGCGTCCGACCAGGCATTGCCGGTGTTTAACGGGCCTGCGGACGGCGTCGTGGAGGTGACCAGCCAGTACCAGCTGTTCAAGCAGCAACTGGCGCCCATCAAGCGCCAGCCGGTGCTGGTCAGCCTTTCGCCGCGCCGCGCCTGGCAGCTCAAGCTGGACGACGGCCTGGTGGTGGAACTGGGAAGGGAAAAAGTGGAAGCGCGACTGGACAAATTCGTCAGGGTTTACGACCGCACGCTGGGTCGCCTGAACCAGACGGTTAATTATGTGGATCTGCGCTATCCCAACGGTTTCGCAGTGCGCCTCGGTGGCGGCGCTGCGGCAGCAAAACCTGCAGGTGCGTAAGGGGAGTGAAATGAGCAGGACCAAGGAACAGAAAACACTGATCGTCGGGCTGGATATCGGCACCTCGAAAATCGTCGCCATGGTGGCGGAAATCCTGCCCGACGGGCGGATGGAGATCATCGGCATCGGCCAGCACCCGTCGCGCGGGCTGAAAAAAGGCGTGGTGGTGAACATCGAGTCGACCGTCAACGCCATCCAGCGCGCGCTGGAAGAGGCCGAGCTGATGGCGGACTGCAAGATCCGCGAGGTCTATACCGGCATCGCCGGCAGCCACATCAAGAGCTTCAACTCGCACGGCATGGTGGCGATCAAGGACAAGGAAGTGTCGCAGATGGACGTCGACCGGGTGATCGAGACCGCCAAGGCGGTCAACATCCCGACCGACCAGCAGATCCTCCACATCCTGACCCAGGAATTCATCATCGACGGCCAGGAAGATGTGCGCGAACCGCTCGGCATGAGCGGCATCCGCCTCGAAGTGAAGGTGCACATCGTCACCGGCGCAGTATCGGCGGCGCAGAACATCATCAAGTGCATCAAGCGTTGCGGCCTGGAAGTGCGCGACCTGATCCTGCAGCCGCTGGCATCGAGCATGGCGGTGCTGGCGGACGACGAAAAAGACCTCGGCGTGTGCCTGGTGGACATCGGCGGCGGCACCACCGACATCGCCGTGTTCACCGACGGCGCCATCCGCCACACCGCGGTGATCCCTATCGCCGGCGACCAGATAACCAACGACATCGCCATGGCGCTGCGCACGCCCACCAAGGAAGCGGAGGACATCAAGCGCACTTACGGCTGCGCCCTGCGCCAGCTGGCCGACGCGAGCGAAATGGTGGAAGTGCCGGGCGTGGGCGAACGCGAAACGCGCCAGCTATCCCGCCAGACGCTGGCGGAAGTGATCGAGCCGCGCGTGGAAGAACTGTATTCGCTGGTGCAGGCGGAACTGCGCCGCAGCGGCTTCGAAGACCTGATGTCCTCGGGCATCGTCATCACCGGCGGCAGCGCGGTGATGCAGGGCATGGTGGAACTTGGTGAGGAAGTGTTCCACATGCCGGTGCGGCTCGGCGTGCCGCAGTACAGCGGAGGCCTGACCGAAGTGGTGCGCAACCCGCGTTTCGCCACCGGGCTCGGCCTGTTGATGTCCGCTCAGGAACAGTATCAGCGGCATCAGATCGCAACGATGGGGAGCAATTCGCTGCAACAGGTTTTCGACAAGATGAAAAGTTGGTTTCAGGGAAACTTTTGATGAAAAGTTGGTTTGGCTACGACATAACCTGCCTCGCAGGTAAGTCTGCGCCGCAGCAAGCCCTGCGGGCGTGTTGTCAGAGGAATTTTTAAGCAGTTTTTTACGATTTGGTTTTGAATTTTTAGGTCTGGTCTGGATAACAGCAAACAAGGAGATAACGCGATGTTTGAAATCATGGAAGCACCAATGCAGGAAGCGGTAATCAAGGTAATCGGCGTGGGCGGCTGCGGCGGCAACGCGGTTGATCACATGATCGTGAGCGGGCTGGAAGGCGTGGAGTTCATCTGCGCCAACACCGACGCCCAGGCGCTCAAACGCAGCCAGGCCAGAACCCAGCTCCAGCTGGGCGCGCACATCACCAAGGGCCTCGGCGCCGGCGCGAACCCGGAAATCGGCCGCGCTTCCGCGATGGAAGACCGCGAGCGCATCGCCGAAATGATCCAGGGCGCCAACATGCTGTTCATCACCGCCGGCATGGGCGGCGGCACCGGCACCGGCGCAGCGCCGATCGTGGCCGAAGTGGCCAAGGAACTGGGCATTCTTACCGTGGCGGTGGTGACCAAGCCCTTCGCCTTCGAAGGCAAGCGTTCCAAAGTGGCGCAACTGGGCATGGAAACCCTGGCCCAGCACGTCGATTCCCTGATCGTGGTGCCGAACGACAAACTGATGCAGGTGCTGGGCGACGACGTCAGCTTCCAGGACGCCTTCAAGGCCGCCAACGACGTGCTGCACGGCGCTGTCTCCGGCATCGCCGAAGTGATCAACTGCCCTGGCCTGGTCAACGTCGACTTCGCCGACGTGAAAACAGTGATGTCGGAAAACGGCATGGCCATGATGGGTTCCGCCACCGCATCCGGCGTTGACCGCGCCCGCATCGCCGCGGAACGCGCGGTAGCCAGCCCGCTGCTGGAAGACGTCGACCTTGCAGGCGCACGCGGCGTGCTGGTCAACATCACCGCCAGCATGTCCCTCAAAATGAAGGAATACTACGAAGTCATGGAAACCATCAAGGAGTTCACCGCCGAAGATGCCACCGTGATCGTCGGAACCGTCATTGACGAAAACATGGGTGACGCCCTGCGCGTCACCATGGTCGCTACCGGCCTCGGTGGCGCGGTGTCCCGCCAGCAAAACAAGCCGCAACTGGTGGTGCGCAACGGCACCGACAATGCGCCCATGGTCGTGGATTACGAAGCCCTCGAGCAGCCCGCGGTGATGCGCAGAAGAGAGCGCGGCGCACAACTCGAAGCGATGAAGCAGTCCGGCGTCGACTTCCTCGACATCCCGGCTTTCCTGCGCAAACAGGCGGACTGATTCTGCCTTTTGCGTTACTCCAGACCCGAAGCCGGCCGCAAGGCCGGCTTCTTTTTGTGGCGATGGCTGGCGGTTTGACGAAACGCTCAGGCTCCGAACAGGTCTTAAAAAATGCGGCGACAAACTATCGACGCAGTAAGACTTAATTCGGAGGACGCTAATCATGGACGATTCTCGCGCAGATTCCACCTTACCCAACCCGGAAGCAAAGCCAGACGAACCACCCAAGCCCAAGAAAAAACGCGCCAACATGCACGAAGGGATTGCCGTCTGGTGCGATTGCTGCTCATGCGAAGCCGAGCCTTACTGGGTGGAGGTGGGCAAGGAAATGGGCATCGACATGAGCAACGACTACGAGGACGAGCCGTAACGGCGCCAACAGCGTCAGGGCATCCGGCGCGGACGGAACGGGCCGCGGTCATGCCCCGCGCTCGGCTCTTCTGGCTAAACCCCCCCTCTAGCCGTTATCATTACGGCCCATGTCATTCCCCAACAAAATCATTCTCATCGGCCTCATGGGCGCCGGCAAAACCACGGTCGGCAAGATGCTGGCCCGGCACCTCGGCATGCGCTTCATCGACTCCGACCACGAGATCGAGCGCCGCACCGGGGTAAAGATCCCGGTCATCTTCGAACTGGAAGGCGAGGAAGGGTTCAGGGCGCGCGAAACGGCCGTCCTGGCGCAACTGTGCCAGATGGACAATGTCGTACTCGCCACCGGCGGGGGCGCCGTTTTGCGCGAAGAAAACCGCAAGAACATGAAACGCAGCGGCGCGATCGTGTACCTGCGGGCGCAGGTTTCTGACCTGTGGCACCGCACCCGCCACGACAAGAACCGCCCGCTGCTGCAAACCGCCGACCCGCACGCAAAACTGCGCGAGCTGTTTGCCCTGCGCGACCCGATTTACCGCGAGCTCGCGGATGTCATCATGGACACCGGCGACCAGAACATTCACTACCTGGTTCGCCGCCTGGAACAAAAACTCAAGGATGGACAAGCTCCGAACATGCAAACCCTGACCGTTGAACTGGGCGACCGCGCCTATCCGATCCACATCGGCGCTAATCTGCTGGAGCAGGCCGATCTGATCCTGCCGCACCTGGCACAAAAGCGCGTAGCCATCGTCACCAATACCACCGTGGCACCGCTCTACCTCGCCAAACTGACGCACACCCTGGAACAGCAGGGCGTCAGCGTGCTGCCCGTCATTTTGCCGGACGGCGAGGTTTACAAAACCGCCGACACCCTCAACCTGATCTACGACGCCCTGCTGCAGAACCGCTGCGAGCGCAAGACCACGCTGATCGCCCTGGGCGGCGGCGTGATCGGCGACTTGACGGGCTATGCCGCGGCCACCTATCTGCGCGGCGTGCCTTTCATCCAGGTACCGACCACGCTGCTGGCCCAGGTGGACTCTTCCGTCGGCGGCAAGACCGGCAACAACCACCCGCTCGGCAAGAACATGATCGGCGCGTTCTACCAGCCGCAAGTCGTCCTGGCCGACACCGCCACCCTCGACACTCTGCCGGCACGCGAGCTTTCCGCCGGCCTCGCGGAAGTGATCAAGTACGGCCTGATCCGCGACCTGCCGTTTTTCGAGTGGCTGGAACAGAACATGGACAAACTGCTGGCACGCGACAAGGGCGCCCTGGCCTACGCCATCCACCGCTCCTGCCAGAACAAGGCCGAAATAGTCGCGGCCGACGAACGCGAAGGCGGGGTACGCGCCCTGCTCAACCTCGGCCACACCTTCGGCCACGCCATCGAGTCCGGCATGGGCTACGGCAACTGGCTGCACGGCGAGGCGGTGGCCGGCGGCACGGTGCTGGCGGCGGACCTATCGCGACGCCAAGGCTGGCTGGACGATGCCGTGCTCGAGCGCATCCGTACCCTGTTCAAGCGCGCCGGCTTGCCCGACACGGCGCCAGACCTGGGCGTGGAAAGCTACATGGACGCGATGGGTCTGGACAAGAAGGTGGAAGGCGGAAAAATCCGCTTCGTGCTGCTGAGATCCATCGGCGAAGCGCTGGTCACGGCCGATGTCGCTGCTGACAAGCTGGCGCAGACGCTGAAGGGTTTTGTGCGCCCGACCGGCGGATAGACCCCCCCCTCCGTTGCGGTGGGAACTTGCCTTTCCTGCCGCAACCCAATTCCGAACTCGATTTTCATCCGCCTTCAATTTCCACTCCCAGCTTTTGTCCATGAGGCGCTAGCCATCTGAAAAAATTGAGTTATACTTGAATCGCGTATGACGTTGATACAAAAAAACATTCCTCGCCATTTTTCCTCGTCTCCTTAGTTGCGTTAAGTCAGCGGAATAAATTTATTTATGACAGCGTCTGGACAAAACGGAAGCCATTAACCAAATGAAACTGTCACTGGCGCATTTCTGCCTGATCGCATTCCTCGTGCTGGAATCGATTAACAGTGCGACCATTTATTACCTGCACAAGTCTTCTCCGTCGCATCCCAAGCAAGTTCAGTCGGCCGATCAATCGGGTGCCCAGCACATCCTGGCCCCATCCATTAACGGAATGGCCGCCAACATGCGCGCCACTGCTGCGCGCATCGCGCAACACCCCCAGACGATCAACTCGCTCAAAAACGGCTCGGAACGCGAACGGCTTGCGCAACTCGGCAATATCCACACGCTGTTCCCGGATACCCGTATTCAGAGGGCGCTGCCGAACGGAAAAGCCGGTGGAAACTCATTCACGTGGCCTCTTTCGGTGGTGTATGCGGATCTGCCGCAAGGCTCTGAAAGCAATCCGGCACTGGCTATCGCAGAGCCAGTCATGGATTCGGAAAATCTGGGAATACTCGGCTTCGTGGTGATCAGCAAGGGGAGCGCCGAACTGCGCAGCATGTTCGAATCGCTGCAGTTGCAGGATGCCTACGCTGAACTGCAGCAAGCCAACAGCAACGGCCCCTACAACGTCCTGATGCAGCGCGGCGATGCGCGGCTGAAGACCAGCACATTCCAGGAACTTACCGATCTGCAGGGAACTGCATGGCGGCTGGTCGTATGGCGCGCCCCTGCCAAACCGGTGGCCTCCCCGGCACAAATCTATCTCGCGGCATGGTCGTTTTCCTCCCTGTTCCTGGCGCTCGGCATGGCCGGACTGTATCTTGCCTTGCGCAAGGCGGTGAAAAACGACATCGATTCGATCCTGTTATTTTTCTCGGACATCCGTCATTCCCGCCTGCGCAAGGCTTACCCCTTCCAGTTGAAGGATTTCGAGCAAAACTTCGAGCTCATGTACCGCCTGGGCAAGCTCATGCTGGGGAAAAACAAGCAGGTGAACGAATCCGCCAGCATCGACCACCTCTCCCAGGTCAACAACCGCCGCAGCTTCGATATCAAGCAGAAGGAGTTGTTCAAAACCCTGGCGGAGGGATGGACGCATAGCCTGCTCATCATCGACATCGACAACTTCAAGCAGGTGAACGACACGTTCGGGCACGATGCCGGCGATGCGCTGATCATACAGTTCGGCAAGGCGCTCAAGGAACAACTGCGCTCGAGCGATTTTATCGCTCGTCTGGGGGGCGACGAATTCTGCGTGATTTTTCCCAATACCCCGCTGAAGAAAGCGGAAGAACTCGCCGGCCGCCTGCGTCAGAACCTGCCCGCCGAGTTGGAGCTTACCCGTAGCGTCATGCATAAGCTGCATTGGAGCGGCGGCCTGAGCGAATACAAGAAAAACGACGAGACCGAAAACATGGCGCTGTCGCGGGCCGACAACGCCCTGCTCGAAGCCAAGCGCGCCGGACGCAACCAGACCCGGATGGCGGCCTGAGCGTTCAGCTTCGGCTTACTCCCCGGCGGGCAATAATGCTATCCTCCCTGTCCAAGCCGGGCGCCAATGCCGATCGGGCGCCAATACTGATCAAACCAGCAATTTAAAGGTAAACATATGACGGAGCTCGCGCCCTACGCTGCGCATCCGCAGCGCACCCGCGGCCGCCGCCATCCCGAGCCGACGCCGCCGGGACGCAGCGATTTCGAACGCGACCGCGACCGCATCATCCACTCCACCGCCTTCCGCCGCCTGGAATACAAGACCCAGGTGTTCGTCAATCACGAAGGCGACCTGTTCCGTACCCGCCTCACCCACAGCCTGGAAGTGGCGCAGATCGGCCGCGCCATCGCGCGCAACCTGGGTCTAAACGAGGTGCTGGTGGAAGCCGTCGCCCTCGCCCACGACCTGGGCCACACCCCGTTCGGCCATGCCGGACAGGACGAGCTCAACGCCTGCATGAAGGATTACGGCGGCTTCGAGCACAACCTGCAGTCGCTGCGCGTGGTGGACCTGCTGGAAGAGCGCTACGCCGATTTCGACGGGCTGAACCTGTGTTTCGAAACCCGCGAAGGCATCCTCAAGCACTGTTCCCCGGCCAACGCGAAGACGCTAGGTGAAGTCGGCGAGCGTTTCCTCAACGACCAGCGCCCTTCGCTCGAAGCCCAGGTGGCCAACCTGGCGGATGAAATCGCCTACAACAACCACGACGTCGACGACGGCCTGCGCTCCGGCCTGATTTCCCTTGAACAACTCGCCGACACCAGCCTGTTCGCGCGCCATCTGGCCATGGTCAGGGAACGCCATCCCGATGTCGCCGGGCGCCGTCTGATCCACGAGATCGTGCGGCGCATGATCAACACCCTGGTGCTCGACCTGATCGCGCAAAGCACGGAAAACATCGCTGCCGCCGCGCCGACCAGTCTCGACGACGTGCGCCGCGCGCCGTTCCTGATGGCGTTCAGCCCAGCAGTGGCGAAGGAGCAGCGCGAGCTCAAACAGTTCCTGCACAAGCATCTCTACCGCCATTACCAGGTGGAACGCATGAGCGGCAAGGCGCGCCGCATCGTGCGCGAGCTGTTCGCCGCCTTCCACGACAAGCCCGCCCTGCTGCCGCCGCAGTACCAGGAAAAGGCCCTGGTCGACAAGGCGCGCACCATCGCCGACTA
>JBDKRR010000380.1:0-2314 GCA_039683315.1 Sulfuricella sp. | reverse complement strand
GGTCCGAAGTCAAAAAAACGCTGGCTGACGACTCCGTCTTGCTGCGCCGCCAGTCGGAACCCGTGCTGCTGGAATCGAACCTGCACGTCACCGCCCCCGCAGACGCGCTGACCGCGCTCGCCGATCGAACAGGCTGGGTGCAGCTGGGCCGACAGGAATACCTTGCCAATTATGCCCGCGGGAAAGGCGGGTTGATTCCGGGCTGGCAGGTAGTGGTGCTGCGCGAACCCAAATCGCTGTCCCATACCCTGAATTCGGTCGCACTCCAGCTGGCGGTGCTGTGCCTGATCCTGGCATTCCCCTTGACCCTGGCCATCCGCTGGCTGGCCAGGCGTTTGACCGCCCCGCTGCGCGACCTGACCCAATTCGTCACGGACATCACCAAGACCGGCGATCTGTCCCGGCGACTGACGCCGAGCTCCCAGGACGAGATCGGCACGCTGGCTTCCGCCTTCAACCACATGGCCGTGCGGCTGGAAAGCGCGTCGGCTGAGCGGGAGCGCTTCGTGCATGAGCTCGAGGTATTCGCCGAAGAACTGGAGGACAAGGTGCGCGACCGCACCCAGGAACTGACCGCATCCAATGCCGACCTGACGCAGGCACTGGAAAATCTCAAAGCGGCCCAGAGCCAGTTGATCCACCAGGAAAAAATGGCGTCGCTGGGCCAGCTGGTGGCCGGCGTCGCACACGAGCTCAACAACCCCATCGGCTTCATTTACGCCAATTTCCCGCATCTGGAGGAGTACGCGCGCACCCTGCTCACGCTGCTCGACGAGCTGCGCAAGCTGCCGATGCCGGACGACTCGCGGCAGCACATGGAAGCGCGCCTGGCGGAAGCGGACCTGGAATTCCTGCGCGAGGATTTGCTCAAAATCATCCGCAGCGGGCAGTCCGGCGCCACGCGCGTGAAGGAAATCATTTCCTCGCTGCGCAGTTTTTCCCGCCTGGACGAAGCGGTTGTGAAGATGGCTCGGCTCGAAGACGGGCTCGACGACACCCTGGCCCTGCTGCACCACCACTACAAGAAACGCATCGCCATCGTCAAGGACTACCACCTGAATGTCCCGGTGCTGTGCCGGCCCGGCCAGCTCAACCAGGTATTCATGAACATCATCTATAACGCCATCCAGGCCACCCCGGACGCCGGAACTATCAGCGTCGATACCCATCAGAAAAACGACTGGGCGGTGGTGACGATTTCAGACACCGGCAAAGGCATCGCGCCTGAGGCCCTGACCCGCATATTCGACCCCTTCTTCACCACCAAGAAAGTGGGCGAAGGCACCGGCCTGGGCCTGTCCATCTCCTACGGCATCGTCGAGAAGCACGGCGGACACATCGAAGTCGAGAGCGAACCGGGCCGCGGCACCACGTTCACGATCTACCTGCCACTGAACCAGGACATGCCGGACACCGCCGCATAAGGACGCAAGCAATGGAAGCCGTTTCCCGTTTGAATAATCCGAGCACCGCGCCAAGCACATTCACGCTGCTCTTCGTCGACGACGAGCCGGATATCGTCGACAGCCTGCACAGAAGCTTCCGCAAGGGGTACAAGATCCTGACTGCGACCTCGGGCCAGGAAGCGGTCGAACACATCAAGGCCCAGCCGATCGATCTCATCATCTCCGACCAGCGCATGCCGGGACTGACCGGCGACGCGGTCCTCAAGGCCGCGAAAGAGCTGCAGCCCGACGCCATCCGCATTCTCCTCACCGGCTATTCCGACCTTGAATCGCTGGTGAAATGCGTCAACGAAGCGGGCATCTACAAGTACCTGACCAAGCCCTGGGAACCGGAAGACCTCAAGCTGACCGTGACCCGTGCGCTCGAACACCTCGACCTCGACCGCCGGCTCAAGCTGGCCGCCGAACACCTCAAGGACGCCTATCAGGATGCCGTCACCATGCTGTCCTTCGCTTGCGAAGGCAAGGACGAGGATACCGGCTTCCACGTCCAGCGCGTGCAGCACTTTACCGAAGCGCTGGCGCGCGAAGTTGGTTTGAACGAAGAGGCGTCCCTGCACATGGGCGTGATGAGCATCCTGCACGACGTCGGCAAGCTCAACATCCCCGACGCCATACTGAAGAAGCCGGCCAAGCTGGACGCGGAAGAATGGACCGTCATGCAGAAACACGCCGAACACGGCGTGCGCATTCTGGGCAGCAATCCCTTTTACGAAGTGGCGCGCGAAATTGCCGGCGGCCATCACGAGAACTGGGACGGAAGTGGTTATCCGCAAGGCCTGCAAGGCGAGGCGACGCCGCTGTCGGCCCGGGTGGTAAAGGTCGCGGACGTGTTCGATGCCCTGACC
>JBDKRR010000379.1:0-7147 GCA_039683315.1 Sulfuricella sp. | reverse complement strand
GGCGCGATGGAAATGCCCAACTCGCTCAGCAACACCATGCCGGTGACAACGCTGATGACCACCGAGGCGATGTAGCGGAATACCCGGCTCAGGGTCTCGATGCGCTTGAGCTCTTCCAGATTGCTTTCGGCGTGGCTGCGCAAATAGGCCTTCAACAGTCGGATGGCTTTCCCGGACAGGCGCAGCAGCACCCAGGCCAGCGCGAGGATCAGGAGAATGTGCAGGGCGGACTGGGAAAGATGCAGCAGCTCTTTGATGCTTGCCCAGCTGAAAACGCCGGATAACTTGTCCATTGATTTTTCCTTGTGTAGCTTGTAGTCCCGTTAGTCCCGTTAGTCCCGGGCGATCCTGCCGGCGAGGGGGCGGAACTGCAGGTGGTAGAACATCTGCAGATAGCGCGCGGTTTCCTCGCGTTCCTGGCCGCTGACGAATTTCCAGAAGCCGTAGATGCGCGATAGGCTCATCATGCGTTCGGCGTACTGTTTCCAGGTGTAGCGCGCCGCAACGCGTGCCAGAGCGCCTTGCGACAGGCGCTCCCATCCGTGCGGCTCGGCGCTGCAGCGTTCGAAAAAATCCGCCATCATGGCCGCTGCCGCGGCGCCGTCATTGGGGTCGATGTGAAAGCCGGAGCGGTTGTGCTGGATGATTTCCATCGGCCCGCCATGGCGCGTGGCAAAGGTGGGCAGCCCGGAAGCCATGGCCTCGATGATGGTCAGGCCGAAGGCTTCGAACAGCGCCGGTTGCACGAAAATGCCGCGCCGGTCGGCGACGTAACGGTACAGTTCGCCCGCCAAATTCTTGTCCAGGCGCATGCCCAGCCAGCGCATCTGGCCATCCAGCCCATGGCTGTCCATGAGGTGGTGCATGTGGTGGATTTGCGCCTGCTCTTCATGGTCGGCGGACTGGCCAGGGTCGATGTAGCCGCCGATGACCAGCAGGTTGGCGCGCTCGCGCAGTTCCTGCGAAGCGCCGTACCACTCCACCAGTCCGGTCAGGTTCTTGATGCGGTCCATGCGCGCCATGGTGAATATCAGCGGCTTGTCTCTGTCCACCAGCACGCCGCGCGCCTGCGGTGCGGCTTCAGCGCCGTAGATCATGGCTTCGAGCTCCGGGATCAGGCTGCCGAGGCGTCGCCCGGTATCGTTGTAGGGGAAATAGACATCCGCGTCCGCACCGGGAGAAACGATATTGAACTTGGGGTCGAACAGGTCGATGCCGTTTGTCACCCGGTATAGTCCGGGCATGGTGAACGAGCGGTAGCTGCCGTATTGGCCCACGGTTTCTTCCGTTCCGGCGATTTCCTGATAGGTGCTGGCGATGATGAAATCCGCCGTGTTCATGGCGATCAGGTCGGCAGTGTACTGGCAGGAAAAATGGTACTGCGCGTCGTTTTCCTTCCAGTACAGGTCGGAGTGCAGGTACTTGGTCTTTTCCAGGGCATGGGCGATGTTGCACTGGGTCACGCCCAATTTCTGGCTCAACAGGGAGGCCACCAGGTTGCCGTCGGAGTAGTTGCCGATGATCAGGTCCGGGCATCCGCCCAGTTCCACCAGCGCTTCGCGCTCCACGTCGCGGGCGAAGTCTTCAAGGTAGGGCCAGATTTCGAAACGCGAGATCCAGTGCCGCACGATCTCGCCGTTTCCCTTGCGAAACGGCACCCGCAATATCCAGGTATTGTCGCAGCCGCTGACTTTTTCCAGGCGCTGGTTGCAGGTAGTCTGTCCGGCGTCCGGAATCAGGCGGGTAACGATCGCGATCCTGGGTTCCACCGGCACGCCCTGGCGCGCCAGGCGCTCGCGCATCTCGCGCTCGAGGGCGCGCACCTGGTCGAGGATATAAACCACTTGGCCGCCGGTGTCCGGCAGGCCCAGCACGCTGTCCTGGCCGAAGTAGCCGTGGGGAGAGAGGATCAGCAGGCGCGAGATCATCGGGATGCGCGCCAGGAAAGCCTCCAGTGCGGCCGGGGAGGGCGCTTCCAGGATGTCCGAAAGCAGGCTCATGGTTTCGACCACGCGGGCGGCATTGTCGCCCCAGCCGGGCGCGAAGCCCAGCCTGCCGAGCTTCTCGGACGATTCCGCCCACGGCTTATCCTCGCCGTATTTTTCCAGGTCGTCGAGCGCGCGCCGCAGCGCTGCTCGCAGCGCTGCGGGGTCGCGGAAGGGCCTGTTGATCATCAACTGCTGGCCGTCGATGGCGTGCACGCTGAGAAAATTAAGAAGTTTTTGCGCACCTTCCTGCTGCCCGCTGAACATGTCGCTCGAGAGCTGCCGATTGAGAAAAATCATGCCCTGGCCGATCGAACGCGGCTCCTTGAGCCGGGGGAAGCCGCGCCCGAAAGGGCCGAAATCGACTTCCAGCACCGGCCCATCCGACGGGTCCACCTGCATTTCCTTGAAGCGCAGGAATTCCGATGCGCTGATCTGCTCGGGAATCACCGAGTCGCCATGGATGCGCAGGTAGCACCATTGCGCCGCACCCGGTCGCACCGCGAAGTAGGCCCAGGGCGCTTGGAAAACGCCTTCCTGCAGGCGCTCCACGACGTGGCAGAGCGGCGTTGTTGCCAGGTCGGCCGACACGTGTTCCAGGCTGAGCGCAGCGAACTCCTCGCGCAAGTCGGATTGCAGCAGCAACGGACGGTTTTTCGCGAAATAGCGGCGCAGCAGCGCGTAGACCGGGTCGCGGTTGGCTTGCGCGTAAGCAGCCAGTTCTTCGATCATCCCTTCCGTCATGCCATGCTCTCCATGATGGATTTCTGCATTTTTTTAACTCCGTCGAAACCGTAGTGGTCGAGCCCTTCCAGAATGCCGCCGGCACAGTTGCCACGGGCGAAATAAATCTGTTCGAGTCCGCGCAGTGTTTCGAGTTCCGGGCTGTGGTTGCCGACCACCACGCCGAGCGTGTCGCCGACCAGCATTTCCTCGTCGTTGCCGGAGTCGCCGGCCACCAGGAAGCTGCGTAGCGGGATGCCCCATTTGTATGCCAGGTAGCGAATGGCGTGCCCCTTGGAGGCGCGCACCGGCAGCACGTCGAGAAACTCCTGGTGCGAATAGATCAAGCGGGCGTGCAGATGATGTTCGTGCAGCAACTTGTAAAGATCTTTGAGCGGGGGCATCCGATCGGGTGCCACGTTGTAGCTCAGCTTGAATTCGCGCTGGTTTGCCTGCGGCTGCAGTTCCAGGCCCGGCACGTCCGCCAGCACTTCTGCCAGGGCATCGCGACGCCATAGGTGGCGGATATGGCGGGACCAGCCGGCGTCGGGCTGCAGCTTCGGTCCGTAGTTGATCTCGCTGCCGACCGAGGTGATCAGCACGTTGGGCAACGGCACGCGCCAGTTCCGGAGCACCTTGAGCGCGCTTTCCAGGTTGCGGCCGGTGGCGATGCCGAACGCGACCGTCCGCGCATGTCCGCGCAGCCACGCAAGCAGTTCCTTGAGATTGTTTTTGTCGCCGATCAGGGTGTTGTCGATGTCGCTCACCAGGATGCGCCTTACCAGGGGCATGGTGGATCTGTCTGTGTTGATGACGGAAGCGAGTTGGCGGCGCAGGCGCTTGCGGTCGCGGCGCAGCAGGTGGCGCACGGCCTTCATGTACGTCGCGACGTGGGCATCCCAGCTGTAATGGCGTTTGACGCCGGCCAGTCCGTTTTTCGCCCAGCTGCGCCATTGCTTGATGTCCACCAGCGCCATGTCCAGCGTGCTGGCGATGGCGGACGGGTCGAGGGGGTTGACCAGCAGGCCGTTGCGGCAGTTGCCGACGATGTCGCGCGGTCCGCCGTCCTCGGTGGCGACGAAGGGTAGTCCGCTGGCTGCGGCCTCGATCAGTGTCAGGCCGAAAGGCTCGGTCAGGGCGGGGTTGACGAACACGCCGCGGCGCCGTGCCGCCAGGCGATATAGCTCCGGCACATCGTCGGCGGAGTGATGTTTCGGAAATGCCACCTTGCCCCACAGGTCGTAGCGGTCGATGTCGAGCAGCAGATCGCCGAGGACTTTCTGCTGGGCTTCGTCCAGCTCGCGAATGTCATCGCGGTTGCCGGCCACGATCACCAGGTTGGCGGCTTCCTGCAGGCGTGCGTCCTGCCCGTACGCTTCCACCAGCCCCCGCAGGTTCTTGCGCGTGTCGGGGCGGCAAATCGCCAGGATCATGGGCTTTTCCGGCTGGGACAGGAAGCGGTCCACCATGGCGAGGATGCGCGGTTCGATCTTTTTCCGTCCCGGCGGGGAAAATCGCGAGGTGTCGGTGCCGGGGGGGATGACGGTGCTGCGCCGCGGGTCGTGGTTCTGGTACATGCCGTACTGGTCGACGATTTCCTGGCGCGTGCTGGTGACGAACAGCGAAGCATGGGCCAGCACTTCCTCTTCCACCGCGATGCGGCGCGCCAGGTTGAACTGGCGCTCGATGGCCTGTTCCTTGCGCCCGCTCGCCAGCAGACGCTCGCGCTTCGGCCGTCCGAGCGAATGGCCGGTGTGTACCTGGGGAATGCCCAGCAGCAGCGAGAGTTGCTGCCCGACGTAACCGGCGTCGGCGTAATGGGTGTGGATCAGGTCCGGCAGGCGACCCTGCTGGCGCAGCAGGTGCAGGCAGCGGTCGACCATCTGGTCGAGATGCGGCCACAGCAGTTCTTTGCGCAGATAGCGGCGCGGGCCGAAAGGCAGGCGCAGGATGCGTGCGTCATTGCCGATCGACTCCTTGGCCTGGGCGTAGTCCGGCGACACCGTCGGGTCATCGATCTGGCGGGTGAGCAGATCCACCTGTGCGACCTCGCGGTGGCGCGCCAAGGCGCGCGCCAGTTCGACCACGTAGGTGGTTTGTCCGCCGGTGTCGGCATCGCGGCCCAGCTCCAGGTCCTTGCCGCGAATCAGGCCGTGCAGGCTGATCATCAGGATATATAGGGGGTTTTCGCTCTTGGTCGGGTTTGTCATTGGCTTTCCCACTCCTTCAGAAACGGCTGGTAGAAGGCTGGGTCGTCCGGAATGGCCCCGCGTATGCCGCACAGCGCTGTCGCAAAGCGGTTGGCCCGCGACAGTGTGAGGCTGGGAGGCCACTCTTGCAGGATCCCGAGGATGAAAACGGCGGAAAAGCCATCTCCCGCACCTACCGTGTCGACGAGTCCATGGGACAGATCGGCGCCCTCGGCGCGTGTCTCCCTGCCGTCGGCAGCCAGTTGCCAGGCTCCTTGCGCGCCGCAGGTTACCAGCAGGCGCGTGAGGGAAAACTGCTTGATCAGCGATCTTGCCTGCGCGGCAGCGCTTTCGCCCGGCACGTGCAGCAACTGGGCGATGCGCGCCAGTTCTTCGTTGTTCATTTTTACGAGATCAGCACGGAGCAGTGAATTCCTTAATGTCTGCAAGTCGAACCAAGGCTCGCGCAGGTTGACGTCGAGCATGCGGGTTGCTTCGCTACTCTGGAACAGGCTGGTCAGGGCATGCCGCGAAACCTTGTGGCGCTGCGCCAGGGTGCCGAAATAGATCAGTTCCGGCTGTGTCGAAAGAGCGACCATACGCGCCACTCCGGCATGGATGAAGTCGTAGGCCTGGGAGGGGGATATTTCAAAGCGGTGCGAGCCCTGTTCCAGGTGCACGGCCACTTCGCCGCTCGGGTGAACGGGGTCGCACTGCACGCCCAGCGTGTCCATGCCAGACTGTGCCATGGCGGCGAGCAGCCCATCGCGTAGCGCATCGTTCCCCGTGCGCGTGATCAGCACCGGATGCAGACCGAATGCCTGCAGGTGCCGGGCCACGTTGAAAGGCGCGCCCCCCAATACGGAGCGGTCGGGGAATATGTCCGCCAGAACCTCGCCAAACAAAGCGACGGTCCTTTTTCGCAGAGGTGGATGGGTCAATGTCCTGGGAAGGCGGTTTTCCTGATTTTCATACTGGGTGTATGGAATACGTTTATCCTCCCCGGCAAAATTATATTGAACAAAACTATTAGGCCAAAGGCGATTGATGCTGAAAGGAATCGACTCTGGAAATATTTAAAACTCGCGGAAAGCATCCTGAAGGGGCCAGGTCCAACCGGCTTCAACCCTAAACTTTACGCAAAGGGCAGGCACACCAACGTTTTAAACCGTGATAACTGCGCCGCGTGCACACCCAAAATCATTTGCACAAGCCGATCGACCCCGCCATGCAGGTCCGGCCATCTGTCCAGATTGCCCCCTTCAGCAAAGATCCGCGCAAATAGGTGTCATTCAGGTTGGCAGCGGAGAAGTCCGCATGTTTAAGGTTGGCCAGGACGATATGGGCCGAAACCAGAGAAGTCGACCGCAGAACCGCACTTTCGAGATCGGCGCCGCTCAGGTCGGCATGGCTCAGGTTGGCGCCTTCGAGGTCAGCCTTCTCCAGGTCGGCCAGCTTGAGATCCACCCTGGTCATTTTGGCGTTGCGCAAATTGACCCCTTCCATCAGGGCATCGCGCAGGTCGGCGTAATCCATTTCCGCGCCTTCCAGGTTGGCACCGGTGAGATCGGCGCCGCGCAGGCGGGCGTGCTTCAGGTTGGCGCCTTTCAGGTCGGCACCGCTTAAATTGGTACTGGCAAGAGCGGCGAAACTCAGGTTGGCGCCGTTAAAATTCGCCCTCTCAAGGTTTTTGCCTTGAAGCTTGGCTCCTACCAGTCTGGCTCCTGCGCATTGTCCGTTGGGGACAAGGTCGCATGCCACTGCGGGTGCGGCGGAAAATATTAGTCCGATGCATGCGGCAATGGCGAAGAAATAGTGTTTTTTCATAAGCAATCGATATTTACAGATAGCGCAGGTAAAGATACAGGCTGGCCACCGCGACGCTGGCCAGCATCAGCGGAAAGGCCATGAGAATGAACGGCAAAAAGCGGATCGGTTGGCCGGCGCGCTCGGCGAAACCCGCCACCACCAGGTTGGCGCTCGCCCCGACCAGACTGCCGTTGCCGCCCAGGCAGGCGCCCAGCGCCAAGGACCACCACAGGGTGGCGAGCTTGTCCAAGCCGAACACCGGTTCCATTTTCTGAATGACGGGAATCATGGTGGCGACAAAGGGAATGTTGTCGACGACAGCGGAAAATATCGCCGAGACCCACAGGATGGTAATGGCGGTAGTGGGGAAATCGCCGCCAGTCAGTTCCAGAAGATTTCCTGCCAGCAGAACGAGCGCACCGGCCTTTTACACCCCGGCCA
>JBDKRR010000378.1:0-10774 GCA_039683315.1 Sulfuricella sp. | reverse complement strand
GTGGAACTGCCCACCACCGTGGTGCGCGAAGTGATCTACACCGAACCCGTGGCGCGCGGCGACACTTCCGGCAAGGTAATGAAGACGGCCAAGATCGGCACCGGCTTCGAACTGCCGGTCGCGGCTTTCGTCGAAATCGGCGACAAGATCGAGATCGATACCCGTACTGCAGAATACAAGCGCCGCATTACCGGCTAAGGCCAGGGAAAAGCGGAAAAAGGCGCCTCGGCGCCTTTTTTTACGCCTGTGTCTTGATCGCCAGCAGCGCCTGATTGCGCAGTACGCGCAATAGCCCCAGTTCCTGCTCCGGCAGCTTGATGTCCCCGGCCTTGGGTTTGTCGGCGTAGATCAGCGCAACCGGATTGTTCTTGAGCACGATCGGAAACAGCACGAAAGTATGTGCCGGGACGGATTGGCGATACCAGGCCGGGATGCGGGTCTGGATCTTTGGGTCGTCGATGTCTTCGATGATGATGTCCACGTTGTTTTTCATGCTGACATGAAAAACATCCGGTGCGAACGCCATGGAGAACTTGAAGTGTTTAATGACCTCCGTAGTGTCCGGCCCGAAGCCGGAACGTGCCGACATCATGTTCTGGCGCGCGTCCTTGATGCACAGCAGCACGCGGGAGAAGCCGATGCTGGTATACATGGTTTCCATGATCATGCGCATGATGTCGTTGAGCGAGCGTCCTTCCACCAGCGAATTGCTGATGTCCTGAATGCCCTGGGTAAGGATGCCCTGGGCATTCTCGTGCATTCTTCCCGGGGGGAGTTCGATGGTGCGCGTCTGGTCGTCGTCTCCGATCAGCGTGCCGTCCTCGCCGAGGATGGCATCTGTCATGCCGCTGGCGGTCGCCATCGTCGCGGGAGCGGCTTCTGCGCGAGTGGTGCCCTTGATCAGCTGTTTCCCGAGCTTGCTCTGGCGCAGATCGAGCTGCAGCGTGCTGACGAACTTGGCGAAATCCAGTGCGGCACTTTCCGCGGTGGCGAGGATGGTTTTTTCGCCGATTTCCAGGGCGGAGCCGAAGCGCTGCGTGAGGCGCAGCAGTTCCTTGGTCCTTTCGCTGCTCTCTTCGTGAGTGGCCATGCGGCAGATTTCATGCGAAAAAGCCGATAGCGTGTTGAGGCGATCAAGATCCGTAGCCGGTTTCCTAACCCTGTCGCCAGGCGGCAGGCTGCGCATGCTGTGGGAAATCTGTTCGGGAAAGTTCCACGCCTTGGCAACGCCGATCCCTATGTCCTGGTAGGACATGCCGAGGACTGCGATCGAGGCGTTTTCCTCGCTCATCTTTTTTTGCAGGGCAAGCTTGTTTACTTCTTCCACCTCTTCCAGCAGGTAGAACATGCACAGCAACTTGCCAAGATTGTGGAACAGCGCGCAGATGAAGCCTTCCTCGGAATTGCGGATACCGACTTTATTGGCCAGTCCCTTGGCGATGATGCCGCTGTACAGCGAGCGCACGAACTCGTCCTTGAGCTGGGCGGCGTGCTCCTTGTTCTGCAGGTGGTCGAACAGCATCAGGGTGAGCGCAAGGTTGCGCACCGCGTCGAAACCCAGGATCACCACCGAGCGCGACACAGTGCTGATGGCGCCGCCGCCGCACTGCGAATAATAGGCGGCGTTGACCACTTTCAGCAGTTTGCTGGTGAGCGCCACGTCCTTGAGGATGGCGTTGGAAAGCTGCGTGACGCTCTCCATCTCCGAGGAGGTTATGCGGTTGATGGCACTGATGGACTCCGCCAGAGCGGGGAAATCGCTCTTGTGGCGCATGCGGCGCAACAGGAAATCCAGCGTTCCCTGGTTGGTGGTGGCGGCAACGGGGTCGGTTTCCGGATTGAGGTAAGTCTGTAGCGCCGCTTTCATTTCCTGTGCCGAGTCGTAGCGGCTCATGGGGTCTTTTGCCAGCGCCTTGAGCACGATATCGTCAAGCTTTTCGTCCACCTGGCTGTTGCGTGCCGACGGCGGGGCGATCGGTTCATCGACGATGAGGCGCAGCGTATCGCGCGGGTCGCGGCCTTGTACCGCAGGCTTGCCGGTCAGCATCTGGTGCAGAATCATGCCGCTGGCGAAAATGTCCAGTTTGGGGCCGATTTCCTTGTCGGTAATGTATTCCGGCGCCATGTAGCCCGGGGTGCCGAACAGCATCAGTTCCTGCTCCGCGCCGGCTTTTTCGGAAATGCGCGTCGCGATGCCGAAATCCATCACGCGCGGTACCCCTTCGGCGTTGATCAGGATGTTGGATGGCTTGAGGTCGCGGTGGATGATGTTGTGCTGATGGGCGTAGGCCACTGCATCGAGAATCTGGACGGCCAGTTCCACCGCACGCGGTGAGGGCAGCGCGCCTTCGCGTTTGATGAGTACGGAGAGGTCGCTGCCCTGAACATATTCGAAGACCAGGTAAGGGTTGCCCTCGTGTTCGCCGGCCTCGAAAATCGGCACGATATTGGGATGCTGCAGTTTGCTGACGGTACGTGCTTCGTCGATCAGCGCCCGGGTGCGTTTGAGATGGTCTTCCCCGCCGGCGAGGTGCACCGTCTTGATGGCAACTTCGCGTTGCAAGTGCGGATCTTCGGCGAGGTAAACCACGCTCTGGGCGCCTTCTCCGAGTACCCGTAATACCTTGAAGCGTCCGATGGCGGACGGGATTGCAGCATTGCTCATGCGTTTGATTCAGGAGTTGATAATCGTCGGAGGAGTGTAACCCAAGCACGGGTGTTTTTTCATCAAAATCCGGCTGGAAGCGTATAATCTCCCAACGTTATTTGGTGCTTCTATTCATGGAACTCGCAATCTCCCTTCTCGAAAAATACAGCAAGGCCGGACCGCGTTATACCTCTTATCCGACTGCCCCCTATTTCACCGAAGCTTTCGGCGAAAAGGAATGGCTGGACGAGGTCAACACCACCCAGTACCTCGGCCGCGATTTGTCGCTCTACGTCCATGTGCCGTTTTGCGATACCTTGTGCTACTACTGCGGCTGCAACATGGTGGCGACGCACGATTACAGCAAGGCCGATACCTACCTCGGCTACCTGTTCCAGGAAATCGACAGGGTCGCGGCGCTGACTGCGCCCGATCGCCAGGCAAAACAGGTGCATTGGGGCGGCGGCACGCCGACTTTCCTCAAGCCGGCCGATATCCGGCGCTTGTTCCAGCATCTCGCGGCGCGTTTCAACATTGCCCCGGACGCCGAGATCAGCTGCGAACTCGACCCGCGGGAACTGAGCCGGGAGCATATCGCCGCGCTGGCTGAGTCGGGTTTCAACCGCGTCAGCATGGGGGTGCAGGACCTCGATGAAACGGTGCAAAAGGCCGTCAACCGCGTGCAACCCGAGGCGCTGATTCGCCAGGTGTTCGGCTGGCTGCGTGAAGCCGGTTTTGAGAGCATCAATATCGACCTTATGGTCGGCCTGCCGCACCAGAGCGTGGAAAGCTTCACGCCCACCCTGGACAAGATTGTCGAACTCGGTCCCGACCGCCTGGCCGTGTTCAACTATGCGCACGTGCCGTGGATGAAGAAGCACCAGAAACTGATTCTGGAAAGCGATCTGCCCGATCTGACCACCAAGCTAGCGCTGCAGAAGCTCATCATGGAGCGGTTGGCGGCAGAAGGTTATGTCTACATCGGCATGGACCATTTTGCCAAGGCCGACGATGAGATCGTCAAGGCACAGCGCAGCAAAACCCTCTACCGTAATTTCCAGGGCTACACCACCAACCGGAATTGCGACATCTACGCCTTCGGCGTTTCGGCCATCAGCCAGACGGAAGATGTCTATGTGCAGAACGCCAAGAATCTGGCCGAATACCAGCGCCGCATCGGTACCGGCGGACTCGCCACGGAACGCGGCCTGCGCATATCCCGCGACGATAAAATCCGACGTGAAGCCATCAGCAATATCATGTGCGATTTGGAGCTTGACAAGGCCAAATTTGGTGTAGAGTGGGAAATTGATTTCGACACTTTCTTCGCCGATGCTCTGCCTGAACTTCAGGACTTGGCAGCGGACGGTTTGGTGCAACTGGAACCAGGTGTGATCAGGGTGACGGAGACGGGACGCATTTTTCTGCGCAATATCGCCATGCCTTTCGATGCCTATTTGCGCCAGCAATCAGTTGAAATCAAGCCGCGTTACTCGAAAACTTTATGACAAAGGAGTTCGCACATGAAAGCCAACACTATTCGTTTCGGTGAACTGGATATCAATCCGGAAACCATTTTGACATTTCCCCGCGGTTTGCTCGGATTGGAAAATTGCACCCGCTTCAAGTTGCTGCATAACGTGGAAAAAGACGCACCCGTGGTGTTTTTCCTGCAATCTCTCGATGACCCCGCAGTCACTTTTTCCGTTGTCAATCCCGCCCAATTCGGCATCAACTACGAGTTTTTGCTGTCGGACGAAGAAACTGACCTGCTGCAGTCAGAAGAGCCAAGCGACTTGGCAGTGGCGCTGATGGTCTATAAACCCATGGGAGCAAATGCAGCTAAGGATGAGGCCGGTGGCGGTATCTCAGCAAACATAAATGGCCCGCTGGTGCTGAATCTGGGCAAGAAATTAGGCTTGCAGAAAGTTCTGCTCGGGCCGCAGTTCGATATCACCCTGCGCGACCAGGGCAGCTAAGTTCGCCGCCTCCCGCGCCGCGAAAAAGGCGCTGCGGCGCCTTTTTTGTTGCTCTGGATAAAGGTTGCGCAGGATGACGGCATGAAATATGCTCAAATAACACGTTCATCTTTTCAGTTGGTCCCATGTTCGATTTGCTTGCCCTGTTCCGCAAGAAACCTTCAGGCTTTCTCTCCTGCGTGAAAACTGCGGACGCGTGGCTGCATAACTTGCGCCGCGAGGATGAATATGAAGCGCAGAAGCAAGTCATCGATGCGCTTGCCGGCTTCTTGAAAAGCCAGGAACCGTTGACCCGGGAGCGTCTCAAGGTGCTGAGGCACGTTGACGAAACCAGTCAGGCATTCCAGAAAAAGCTCTGTGAAACGTATTTTCAGCACCAGAACGAGCTCAAGCGTGGCGAGGACGTCCTGTGGAAGAGCATGACCACCCTGTTTTCCCGGCTCGCCCACAGCTACCAGCTCTTCATTCACGAAATCGTGGCGCAACGCGGCAAGAGCGAATTCACCCGCTACCTCCCTACTATCGCCGCCCGCACGCTTCATTACTACGCCCAGGGTATCAAGTGGGGCTACTTTCACCAGGAGCCGGTGCAGCCGGTGATGTGGAAGCGCCTGCACAAGTATTACCTGATGTGCGAAAGCGCGCGTCTGGCCACCACCGAAGTGGAACTCAACAGCAAGCGGCTCACCACCTGCTGCAACGAGTACATGCAGATACTGCTGCTCGACATGATCAAACCCATGACCCTGCCGCCCGAGCAGATCGAAATGGTGGACCACTGGCTCGATCACTGGTCGCATCTGGTCCCGCTGGAGCAGGATTGCGACCCGGAAACGCACATGCACTGCGTCGACCTTTCCACCGGGGTGGGCGCGCGCAAGCTGCTGGACGAAATGCATGGCCCGGACCTGCGTTGCTGGAGCATGGTCGATCTCTACCTGCAAATCCGTAAATCGCGCACCGGCCTGACGGAGGGAAACTGGAACGAACACGTCGAGTTGGGCGACGAATGCGTGCTGCCCGACTGCATCGACCTGCTGGATTATGTTGCTCGCTACTGGATACGTCCTGAAGCGGCACGACGCCAATCCCGTGCGCCGGTAGAAGATCGCATGATGGAAATGGCTTGCGGCGTCGGTGCCATCTACTCCTGCCTGCAACCTGAGGAAGCACGTCCGGGGCATAAAATCCCCTTCGAGCACTGGGCGGTGCAGGACGAAAGCGAGGGCGGCTACGGCCTGGTGGAAGCGCGTCCGACGGAACGGGCGCAGGAAGGCAAGCTGGTCCTGGTCAAGCCTTCCGGCCATGATGGGGCATGGGAAATCGGCGTGGTGCGCTGGAAAAGGGATTCCGAATCAGGCATGCCGGCACTGGGGGTCGAGCGTCTGAGCGACGACCCCAAGCAGGTCGAACTGACCGAAGCGGACGGCGGTGAGGGCGTCATCAAGGCGCTCTTTCTGCCCAAGCTGTACCAGCGCGACATCAACAGCAGCCTGATCCTGCAGAGCGCGGATTTCCGCGAAGGCCGCCTGCTGGACATGCACTACCGCAACAACGTCTTCCACGTGCGCCTCGCCGAAGTCGTGGACAGCAGCGAGGAATGGGTGAGGGTGCACTTTACCGTGCTGGGAAACCGCACGCCGGGCGCCAAGGCGGCTTGAACACTTAGCCTCTGCGCATCGAGTCGAAGAAGTCCGCGTTGCTCTTGGTGGCCTTGATCTTGTCGAGCAGGAATTCCATCGCGTCCAGGTCGTCCATCGGATAAAGCAATTTGCGCAGGACCCAGATTTTTTGCAGCACGTCGGCCTTGATGAGCAGTTCTTCGCGCCGAGTGCCGGAGCGGTTGACGTTGATCGCCGGGTAGAGGCGTTTTTCCGCCATCTTGCGGTCAAGGTGGATTTCCATGTTGCCCGTGCCCTTGAACTCTTCGTAGATCACGTCGTCCATTCGCGAGCCGGTGTCCACCAGCGCGGTGGCAATGATGGTCAGGCTGCCGCCTTCCTCGATGTTGCGCGCTGCGCCGAAGAAGCGCTTGGGACGCTGCAGGGCGTTGGCGTCGACGCCGCCGGTGAGGACCTTGCCGGAGGCAGGGACCACGGTGTTGTAAGCGCGCGCCAGGCGGGTGATGGAGTCGAGCAGAATGACCACGTCCTTCTTGTGCTCCACCAGGCGCTTGGCTTTTTCCAGCACCATTTCGGCGACCTGAACGTGGCGCGTTGCGGGTTCGTCGAAGGTGGATGCGACCACTTCGCCGCGCACGGTACGCGTCATTTCCGTCACTTCTTCGGGGCGCTCGTCGATGAGCAACACGAACATGGTGACGTCCGGATGATTGGTGGCGATGGCGTGGGCGATATGCTGAAGCATCACGGTCTTGCCGCTCTTCGGGCTGGCTACCAGCAGGCCGCGCTGACCTTTTCCGATGGGCGCGACCATGTCGATGACGCGGCCGGTGATGTTTTCTTCCGCCTTGATGTCGCGTTCCAGAATAAGCGGCTGAGTGGGGAACAGCGGCGTCAGGTTCTCGAACAGGATCTTGTGTTTGGAATTTTCGGGTGGTTCGTCGTTGACCTTGTCCACCTTAACCAGCGCAAAGTAGCGTTCGCCTTCCTTGGGGGTACGAATCTCGCCCTGGATCGAGTCTCCAGTGTGCAGGTTGAAGCGGCGGATCTGTGAAGGGCTGACGTAGATGTCGTCCGGACCGGCCAGGTACGAGGTGTCGGGCGAGCGCAGAAAGCCGAAGCCGTCCTGCAGTACTTCCAGCGTGCCATCGCCAAAGATGCTCTCGCCTTTTTTTGCCTGATTCTTGAGCAGGGCGAAGATCAGGTCCTGCTTGCGCAGTCGGCTGGCGCCATCGATTTCATTGGCGATGGCCATCTCGACCAGTTCGGAGACGTGTTGTTGCTTTAACTCGGATAAATGCATGGCAATAGAGCGCTTCTAGGATGACTTGCGGGAATGATAGAGACTGGTGAAACCTGAGCTGGCAAGCTAAGCGCTTGCCAGTCGAAAGGAGTTATTAAAGTCGAGCGTAACGGCTTTAGATGTTGCTGTCAATAAAAGCGGTGAGCTGTGACTTGGACAGCGCGCCCACCTTGGTGGCTTCCACGTTGCCGTTCTTGAAAATCATCAAGGTCGGGATGCCGCGGATGCCGAATTTGGGCGGCGTGGCCTGGTTTTCGTCGATGTTGAGCTTGGCGATCTTGATCTTGCCCGCGTATTCCTGCGCCACTTCATCCAGAATGGGGGCGATCATCTTGCAGGGTCCGCACCAGTCCGCCCAGTAGTCGACCAGCACGGGGATCTGCGATTGCAGAACTTCCTGCTCGAAAGAGTCGTCACTGATGTAATGGATATGTTCGCTCATGGATTACCTCTTAACGTTCTGAATTGAATGGGGTTTTTATTGATGCCTGATTGGGGTGGCGTCGGTTGTTCGGTGGTCAAGAACAGGGATAAACGCTATGCTAACCAAAAATACCAAGTAAGGGAAGCATTGATGCTGGCGCTAAAAATATTAATCAGCGTAGTGGTTCTGCTCGCGGCGGCGGAAGCGGCGAAGCGCTCTCCCTTCTGGGGTGCGGTGATCGTGTCCTTGCCCCTGACGTCGATGCTGGCCATGGCGTGGCTGTATTGGGATACGCGCGACGCAGCGCGGGTGAGCGCCTTCGCGCGCGACATTTTTTTCCTGGTGCCGCCGTCGCTGCTGTTCTTTCTGCCCTTCCTGTTCGAATCCCGCAGCCATTGGCCGTTCTGGCTGAATTTTGCTGTCGGCGCGGTGCTCGCCGCGACCGGCATGTTGGGCATGCGATTCGTGCTGAAATGAGCGGTAACGCGCTTCGTCCTTCCGCTGCGGACCCGTTGCTCTGCGCCGCCGCGCGCGAAGTCGTCGCCCTTGAGCGCGCCCGCCTGCCCAACCTGAGCGGCGTGACGGTGCTGCTGCCCAATCTTCATGCCGCCGCGGAGTTTGGCCGCATATTGCGCGAAGCGGCCGGGGTGGACACCTTGCTCCTGCCGCGCTTCGCTACCCTGAGAAGCCTTGCGGAGCCGATGGATACGGCTCGGGCACGCCTGCCGGTCAGCCGCCGCCAGGCGATGATCTACCGGGCCTTGCGCGACAAGGAGTGGTTTCATCAAGGTGATTTATGGCACGTCAGCGCCGAACTGCTGCGCCTGTTCGACGAAATCACCTTGAGCCAGGTAGCGCTTCCGCCCACTTATGAAGCGTTCGAGCGCCTGCTGGAACAGGCCTACCGCGCGCGCAGCGGGCTCCCGCTGCAATTCGAGGCCCGACTGGTGCATGAACTGTGGCACGCCATGTCCGCCAGGGGAGAGGGTGCGCTGGACGATGTGGCGCTCTATCACCTGCAACTGGCGCAGCTGGCCGATATGGCAACGGCGCCGCTGTACACCGTGGGACTCAATGATCTCGTCCCGATGGAGTCGGACTTTTTCGCGCTTTATGCCCGCTCTTGCCCGGTGCGCCATTTTTCCGCCGCTCTGCTGGGAGCCGATCCCGCCGGTTTGATGGGCCTGCTGTCTGCCGCCTGGGGCGACGAGTCCGGGCAAAGTGAACACTTGCACGACCGCGCGAACGCCTTCCGCGAAATCGCGTCAACCAGCCCTTTGTCCGGGCGGCATGAAAAACGGCTTTGCCTGTGCGGCGCCAGCAGTCTGGAACAGGAAGCCGAGACGGTCGCCTTCCGCGTCGGCCAGTGGCTGGCGCAGGGCAAGACGGCCATCGCCGTTGTGGTCCAGGACCGGCTCGTGGCGCGGCGCGCGCGCGCCCTGCTGGAGCGGGCGGCGGTGCTGGTGGCCGACGAAACCGGCTGGACCCTTTCCACCACCAGCGCCAGCACGGTGGTGATGCGCTGGCTGGACAACCTGGACAGCCGCTTCCATTACCAGGATTTGCTCGATCTGCTCAAATCCCCGTTCATCTTCACTGCCTGGGAGCCGGCACGGCGGCGCCATGGGGTGTACCGCCTGGAACAGCTGATCCGCAAGCACAGCGTGGTGTCGCACCTGAAGCGCTACCGCGCGCTGGCCGGCGAAGAAGTGGAAGTCGTCGCGTTGCTCGAAGCCCTGGGCGAGGCGCAAAAGCTCCTTGAGAAGCGCAAAAAGCGCTCGCTGGCCGAGTGGCAGCAAGGCTTGCTCGCCAGCCTGGACGTCTTGCAGATTCGTGCCGGGCTGCAGCGCGACCCAGCCGGGGACCAGTTGCTCCAGCTGCTCGAGCGCCTGCATCTCGAACTGTCCCAGGACGCTACTGCGTTCGCCTATTTCGAATGGCGGCAGTGGCTGAACCAGCAGCTTGAAGAGGCGGTCTTTCGCGATGACAGCATTAGCAGCCCGGTGGTGTTCACCCACCTCGCGGCTTGTCGCCTGCGCCGTTTCGACGGGGTGGTCATTGCCGGTGCCGATGCCGGTCATTTGCCGGGGCAGGGGCGCGAGAGCGTGTTCTTCAACCAGGCGGTGCGGGCGCAGCTCGGCTTGCCCGATCGTCGCGCCGCTTTGGAAACCGAGCGGCAGAATCTGACGTCGCTGCTGGTTGCCTGCCCGGAGGTGTGGGTGACCTGGCAGGCGCGCAAGAACGGCGAGCCCAATCCGCTCAGCCCGTGGTTCGAGCGCCTGGAAATTTTCCATGTGCTGGCTTATGGAGAAGGCTTGAAGGATTCTGGCTTTCAGCCTTCAGCCATCAACTTTCAGCCTGCAGCGCTCGCTGCGCACCCTGCCCCGGTGCTGCCTGAGCAGCTTGTTCCTGCCACCATTTCCGCCAGCGGCTACAACAGCCTGGTGGCCTGTCCCTACCAGTTCTATGCGCGTCATGCCCTGCGTCTGAACGAACTGGACGAGGTGTCCACCGCGCTGGAAAAGCGCGATTACGGCGAGTATGTTCACGACATCCTGCACCGCTTCCACCGCGTTTACCCGGTTCTGAGCGGCCAGGATGACGCCGTGTTGCAGCAGGCCTTGCGCGACATCAGCATGGAGGTGTTCGCCCGCGCCATCGAGGCTGATTTCGTCAGCCATGCATGGGCCTTGTGCTGGGACGCGTCCATAGCCGGTTATATCGCCTGGCAGCTGGCGCGGGAGCAGGAAGGGTGGCGCTGGCAGGATGGCGAACTGGAGCGCACGCTGGACATTCCCT
>JBDKRR010000377.1:0-18867 GCA_039683315.1 Sulfuricella sp. | reverse complement strand
GGCGAAATTCCGTTGGTATCTAATGCCTCACAGCATGCCACCAGGTCGCTTTGACAAATATTCTGGTCTGGCAATGAACCGTGGGCAATCAAAACGATGTCGACTGCACCATGCACAGCGATGGCGTCTACCACCGTTTGTATGGCAATTGGATCAAGGAATTCGGCCTGCACTACACGAATATTCGATCGTGGGCTTCTTACACGTAGGTCTGCTGCTACGCGCTCAGTTCGAACTGCGTCACGCCCCACCAACGTGAGATCAACTGTTGTGCCTTGGACCCAGAGCCGGGCGCAGTGCTCGGCGATCGCTGAAGTGGCACCGATAATGACGATTCTTTTCTTTTCCACGTTAGCTTCCGATCAAGCGGCGTGACAATTGTGAACTAATTCCTTGGTCGCGGTATTTTAGAAACTCGTTGAGACGCGGATATCCTGCTTCAAAGAGATCACGTGGCATGCGAGCATCCTTCGCGAGGTAGATGCGCCCGCCTGCTTCGCGCACGATTGTATCCAGTCGCCGGAACAACTCGAGAGTTCGTGCTCCCCGGTTGGGAAAATCCAGCGCCAAGGTTACCCCCGGCTGCGGGAAACTCATCATTCCCACAGACTGGCGGGTGCCGAATGTTTTCAGGACGGCGAGGAAAGAGCCATCGCCAGAGCGCGCAATTTGCCCCAGCATGGCCTGAACTGCATCCTTTCCGACCCCGCGTGGCACTACACTTTGATATTGGAAAAAGCCCTTGGGTCCGTACATCCTGTTCCATTCCAGCAGGTTATCGAGCGGGTAAAAGAATTGTTCATAATGTGAAATTGTGCGGCCAGCCTGCCACTTCTTGAGATAAAAATAGGCCGTATTGATTGGGCGCAGTGACAAGCGATTGACCAGTGAGATAGGCGGCACCCAGGGTATGGTCAATTTCCGGCTAGTGGGTTCCGGGCGATCGCCGGCATCGGTAATGGTTCCACGAATGAAGAGTCCGCGACCGCTATCCCCAGAGAGGCAGTCAACCCAGGATACGGTGTGTTCCCATTCGGTCTCGGAGCCGTCGGCCAGTTGGAAGAATTCATCCAGGTTGGCATAAGGAACCGTCTCGGTATCGAGCCAAGGGCCAGCGACCCTGCGCAACTGAATTTCTGCTTCAACAATGACACCCGTCAGCCCCAGCCCTCCGACCGTCGCAGCGAACCATTCGGATTGCGGGCCGCACTCGATGATCTCGCCATCGGTGCGCACAAGCTTGATCAGTTTCACGTGATCGCCGAAGGTGCCTTGTACATGGTGGTTCTTGCCATGCACATCGTTGGCAATGGCCCCCCCCACGGTTACTAGCTGGGTCCCCGGTGTGACCGGCAGTATCCAGCCTCGTGGAATCACCAGTCGCTGAATATCACGCAGCAGTACTCCGGCTTCACATGCCAACCGGCCTGTGTTTTCATCAAACCGGATGAAGCGATCGAGTCCCGTAGTGTTCCAGAGGATGCCTTCAGGGTTCAGGCAGACGTCGCCATAGCTACGACCCATGCCGTGGGCGATGCCGGGATGGTGAGTGGCCAATACGCTGGGAACAGCACTGCGGTCGCTCAGAACAAGCACATCATGCGGGTGTGCGCTGAGACGCCCCCAAGAGGAAACCTGCCTCATGCGTCCCCGGTGCGGAAGACATACCGTTTATCGAGGTGGTACTTTGTTAAATAGCCGATTGCCAGGCCGATCATGCCACCGAAGTAGCGCATCTCTTTCGTTGCGAAAAAATGATCGAAGCCAAACTCGAATCCCCAGAAAATAATAGTGGTCGCAAGTCCCATTAGTGCGTACAGAGTGAAGACTTTGCCGTCATGGATGGCGTTGGCGGCTCGAAATCGAAAAATGAAGTGCTTGTCGAGGATGTACTTGACGACGAGTCCGATACCGGTGCCTGCAGCCATCGAGAACAGGACGTCAAATGCGCCGCTGTACCCGCGAATGACGAGGTCCTGGGCGCCGATATTTGCTACCGTCGCGATAAATGCCAGAATTGCATATGTAATTGCTAGCTTCACTAAGACTTTTAAATATAAACTGAGGTTCAAATAACAAAAAAGACCAAGTTGCATGCATGATAACGTGATAATGCGTTCGCCTCTATCTCAAGTACGTGGACTGCTCGTGCTGATGCGCCCAAGGCAGTGGGTCAAGAATAGTTTTGTTTTGGCGCCCTTGGTATTCGCTGGCGAGTATCTTAACCTGGGCGCGGTCGGCCATGCATTGCTGGCTTTCCTGCTTTTCTGCCTGGGGTCGTCGGCAGCCTATATCGTTAATGATGTCCATGATGTCGATCATGATCGTCGCCACCCTAAAAAGTCCAAAACCCGTCCATTAGCCTCTGGCATCGTTTCGATACCCATGGCGTTGGGCCTGCTGATCGTAATCTATGGCCTCCTGGTCTGGGGCTGGTTCGTTGCCCCTGAGGTGGTGCTTGTCATCGCTGCCTATATGGCACTGAATGTCGCTTACACCTTTGCGCTGAAGCACCAACCAGTAGTGGATATTTTTACCATAGCCATTAGCTTCGTCTTGCGTGTCTATGCCGGTGCGGTGGCCTTGGCTGTACCAGTGTCCGGATGGATGTTTGTGACGACGCTGTGTCTGGCGCTTTATCTTGCAGCGCTGAAGCGTCGACAGGAGCTGATCCAGAGCGGCACTGAGGGCCGAAAAGTGCTTGAACAGTACTCGGTTTCGTTAGTAAATCGCTACGCTGAGATGTCTGCCACAGGCGCGCTAATTTTCTATAGCATGTTCGTGATGTCGGCCAAGCCCCAGCTCGTTATCACTGTTCCTCTCGTACTGTTTGGCCTGTTTCGGTATTGGTATGTGGTTGAGGAAATGGATGAGGGAGAATCTCCGACAGATGCACTGCTGGCTGACTGGCAGTTGCTATTGACGGTTGTTATGTGGGTGGTGGCCTGTGGATGGGCGCTTAGGCCGGTGCAGGGGTGACCATGGATTTCTCTTACGCACTCACCCCCTTTCTCGCTTGGCTCGTGGCCGGGATGATGAAATTTCTGATTAACAGTATTAAGGGAAAACAACTAGCATTTGGATTGATAGGATATGGCGGTCTGCCAAGCAATCACAGCGCTATCGTTAGCAGCATGGCGGCACTCATTGCGTTAAAGGAGGGCTTCGGTCATCCCGCTTTTGGCGTGGCGCTCACCTTCGCTTTCGTTGTCGTGCTGGATGCCAGCAACCTGCGTCGGCAAGTGGGCGAGCATGCTGTTGCGATTAACAGCCTGGTGGCATCATCTAACACCCGAGAGAGGCTGCGTGAACGCGTGGGCCACACCCGCACCGAGATCGTTGCTGGCATCCTGGTTGGTATTGGTGTGGCGGTCGCCATCCGTATTGTTATGGGCGGATAATGCGGGGATCTCCACGGTGTTGTTCGTCAGACTGCTTTCTCTGTTAGTCGCAAAAGTGCAGGGTCAGCTAAGTCAATAGGCCATTTAGCATATCATCATAACGCTGGGCGGTAATTTTCCAGTCAAATCGCTGTGATACAAAATCTCTCGCTGCTCGCCCCATGCTTTGACGTGATACTGGGTCAGCCAGCAGGGTAAGTATCTTGGCGGCAAGCTCGCCGCTGTCACTTGGCCTGAAGAGCAGTCCCGTTTCGCCATCCTGAAGGATTTCTCGCATGGCAGGCAGGTCAGAGGCGATTACCGGGCATTCGCAAGCCATCGCCTCCACGCATACCAAGCCAAAACCTTCCTCGGTCGTGGAGGGAAACACTAAAGCGGTCGCCCGACGGTAGAGTTCGGGTAGCTTCTTGTTTGGGATGGCGCCAAGAAAATTAACGTTCTTTGTTATCTCCAGAGCTTCGGTCAGTGCGCGCAAGGCTTCCTCATCGGGGCCTTTTCCAACAATAGAAAGCATTGTCTCGGGATGGTTTTTCACTATTTGAGGCATTGCTCTTACAAGCGATTCTATGCCTTTCTGTGCGGTGAGCTTGCCGACGAAAAGCAATTCATTATTGCGGCGCACCGAGGGCGTGGCGGGAGTGAAGGTGTCTGCCATATCCACACCCATGGAGATGACTGAAACTCTATCCGGTTCAGCGCCAAGGGAAATCGCGTAGCTCTTCATGGCGCCGCTGACTACAGTCACTTTATCCGATCGGAGCATCACAGTGCTCTTAAGCGCTGAAAGTAGCCGGCCCCGCAAGCTGTACAGGTCGCTACCGTGGGCGGTACAGAGCAGCGTGGGGCGGTGGCGGGAGAATAGCCTGGCTGCGACAGCAACCAACCCTTGTGGGATCAGCCAGTGAGCATGCAAGACGTCGGGTTTTTCCCGGGAAACCAAGCGTATCAGGACGGTCAGCTGGCTAAGAATGAATAAAGGGACAAGCAGGTAACGGAGTCGGTTGCTGCGAAGATTAGCCAGAATTCCACCCTGATAGGCAAGTGTTTCGCCCCACTCTAAAAAATAACGAAAACGCACCACCGTCAACCCGCTCATCGTCTCAAGTGTTTTTGCACCCGGAGCGTGCGGGGCCAGCACTAGAACATCGAAATTCGCACTAAGGCGCCGGCAAAGTTCGAATACAAAGGGGGGTTCATTGTCCCCCTCCCAGCGGGGGAAGGTCGATGTAAGCACCAGCAGCTTTCTTCTTTGCGGTGTGGTTTTGTTGCTAATCACTGTCTTTGTAGATCAGCATGGTGATCTGCTCTGAGATCAGCCCGATCAGGAATATCAGCATGGAAGAGGTTAATAGCAGCGCGCTCATGTTGGTAAAGCGATGCTCTGTAACGAACGTAAATAGATAATAGCCCAAGCCCGAGAAAAAAAAGGCTAGGCTGATCGGCAAAAATAATTTTAGGGGTGAGTACAGCGTTCCGATCTTGAAAATAATCAGCAGGAAGCGCAAGCCATCTCGCGTCGGCTGGATATGGCTTTTCCCAGTGGTGCGCCGAGGCGTATGGATGGGCAGGTAAGCCACGCTGAAGCCAGCCCGGAAAAAGCTCATGGTGATAGTGGTCGGGTAGGAAAAGCCGTTTGGCAGCAGATAAAGGAACTTGCGGAATTTGTCTGCCTTCACCACGCGAAAGCCCGAGGTGAGATCTTCCACTTGCCGCCCAACCATCCACGTCGCGAGACGGCTGAAAACGTCATTCGCCACGGCTCGATGAGCACCTGCTTGCGAGCCGGACTGACGCGCGCCCACGACCATGTCATAGCCCTCGGCGAATTTCTCCAAAAGGCGAGGGATATCCTCCGGTTTGTGCTGGCTATCGGCATCCATGAAAATCAGTGTATCTCCGCTCGCGGCGCGTGCGCCGGATTTAACCGCGGCCCCATTGCCTTTGGGGTAAGGGTGGCTGACCACTCGCACGGGAAATTCTGCACAGACAACCAGCGTGTCATCCCCCGAACCATCGTTGACTACGATAATTTCACTGTCCGGAAAAGTTGCCACGAGTGCCGGTAGCAGGCAACGTAAACTTTCAGCTTCGTTGCGCGCGGGGAGAATCAAACTCAACAGTTCTTGTTTCACATTAACATCCAGAAGAATATTATTGGCTTTTTCTCGTTGAGTTAAGTGTGTTTTCGCGCTTGGGGGAGCACACAGGAGGATGTATGTTACTTGAACGAGGATTAAATGTTAATGTAATGTTGGATACCAAATTCAGCAGGAGAAGCAGAATGGTTTTAAGTTGGTTCGATGCAAGCGAAGCCAAGAAATTCGGCGGCACTTTGGCCCATTTTTATATTGAAAGAATTCCACCGGGCGACTCCGTTGGGAAAAACAAGCCTACAGCCAAAAAACAACAGGAAGTGATAAACAAGATGTTTCAGCAGATGGCGCGATTCAAGCTTGAGCACAAGCTGAATATCTACAAAAAAGCACAGATGGGAAATGCTTTTAAATGGGCGTTAAAAGATGCGGGATATGCTGATGAATTCGTGGATCACTTTACCAAGGAGTTGATGCTTAAATGCTGATGCTTTCAGTGGCCACTTTGTAATACGTTTCTGCTTGACTTGAATATATGCCTGAAAGAGGTTGGCGATGAGTGTGCTTTTTAGCCTGATTAAAGAGATGTTTTTCGATAAATCCATCAGACGAGGGAATGCTGATCAGCCCAGCGCGACGGATCACGATCTCCAAAATCCCATCAATTTTTCTGAGGATTCAGCGGTCGGGCGTAACAGTTCAGCCGCAGCAAAATTGAAAGTGCTGAATGTGGGCGGCAATAACAAGGATATTCCGATTCCTGCGCCATATGATGGTTGGGAACATATTTTGTTGGACATCGATCCGAAGGGTTTGCCGGATGTTGTGTGTGACGCACGGGATCTGACGAGTTTGCCCGAAGCCGATTACGATTCTGTTTATTGTTCACATAATCTGGAGCATTACTATCGGCATGACGTTAAGAGGGTGTTGGCTGGGTTTCTTCATGTCCTGAAAGAGGATGGTTTTGCCTATATACGGGTGCCGGATGTGGGCGAATTGATGAAAATTGTGGTTCAACGCGGTCTGGACATAGATGATTTTCTTTACCAGGCACCCTGTGGGCCAATAACGGTCTGCGATGTCATTTATGGTTACGGCGAACAGATCGAGAGGAGCGGTTGCGACTTCTTCGCACATAAGACGGGTTTTACGCAAAAATCACTTGAAGCGTGCCTGCTCAACGCCGGGTTCCCTGTGGTATTCGTCCGCGTAGGCAACCTCGAAATATCTGCCTTTGCGTTCAAGAGTAAGCCCACCGACGATACCATCGCCCTTTTCAATCTATCTGACGCAGTCTCATCCGAGCTCGGCCAATAATCGTTGATGCAGACTGATCTGTTAAATACTGAAAGTGTGGCCTACAAGACGCGCGGGAATGAGTTTTTGGCCCAGGGGCGGCTGGAAGATGCTGCGGAATGTTACCGACAAGCGGTTGTTGTCAATCCACAGTATGCCGAAGGTTTCCTTAACTTGGGTTTTGTTCTAAAGGAACAGGGACTTTATGCTGAGGCAGAGGCTTGTCTCACGCAGGCGGTGCTAGCAAATCCAAAACTGGAGGATGCATATTACCTGTTAGGCGCGCTTTCACAGGAACGCGGAAATCTGGCTGGAGCGGTCGAAAATTACAATAAAACACTTGAACTCAAACCAGATTTTGAAATTGTTTACCGTGACTTGTGCCACGTGCTTTTTCAAAGTGGACAAAATGAAAGTGCCAAGAACGTCATTAAACAAGGGCTTTCCCTTAATCCGGAATCGGCCGAATTTCACTGTTACCTGGGGAATCTTTACGTTCACGAAAAGAAGTTTGAGAAGGCAATCGCCTGCTACCGGAAATCGCTGTCAATTGATCCGGAATATGCTGTTGTGTACTCAAACATGGGGAAGGCATTCATCGAACAGGGTAAAATAGACGATGCCATAGACTGTTATCGGACGGCCGTGTCGCTTGACTCCGAGTCTGTCGCGGTCGGGTCAAAGAGCAGTCTGCTTTTTCTTCAAAATTATTATTCTCAAAATTCACCCGCCCAATACCTCGCAGATGCAAAGCACTATGGCAGTGAAGTGCTGTCTCAAGCCAAGCCTTACACGAGCTGGCCTGCTTGCCCAACAAACGACTCACGCTTACGGGTTGGTTTGGTTTCCGGTGACTTGATAGCTCACCCTGTAGGATATTTTCTGGAGAGCATTCTCGCGTATTTGAACCCCTCCCGGATCGAACTGGTGGCCTATCCCACGCAGCCGCAGGAAGATGATCTTACCGCACGCATCAAGCCTTATTTTTCCGCCTGGAACCCCGTCGCCGGGCTGGATGACGAAGCCGCAGCGCAGAAAATTCACTCGGATGGTATCCATATTCTTGTTGATCTTGCGGGGCATACGACTCACCACCGCTTGCCGGTATTCGCGTGGAAGCCTTCTCCCGTGCAAGTGAACTGGCTGGGCTATTTCGCTAGCACCGGGGTGCCCGGCATGGATTATCTGCTGGCAGATCCCATATCGGTGCCCGAGTCTCAGCGGGAACAGTTCACAGAAACCGTGTGGTATCTGCCGGATACCCGCCTGTGTTTCACCCCGCCCGAGTCGAACGCTGCGCTGACACCGACGCTTCCTCCTTCTGTGCGAAAAGGTTTTATCACGTTCGGTTGTTTCCAGAATGTGAGCAAGATCAATGATGAAGTGCTGGACTTATGGGCAAGGATTTTCCAGTCCTTGCCTCAGGCCCGGCTGCGGCTGCAAAGCAAGCAGATGGATTGCCCGGCCGCACGCGAGCAACTGCTGCATCGCCTTGCCAAAGCTGGGATTGCGCAGCACCGCGTGGTCATAGAAGGGCCAATGCTTAGGGAGAGTTATATGGCGGCGCACGCTGACGTGGATATCATTCTCGACACTTTTCCATACCCCGGCGGGACGACCACCTGCGAGGCCTTGTGGATGGGAGTGCCCACATTGACGCTTGCCGGGGATACCATGCTTTCCCGCCAAGGCGCGAGCATGTTGGCTTGCGCGGGGCTGGAGGAATGGGTCGCCAGCAATGAGGAGGAATACGTCGCGCGTGCATTGTTCCACGCGGCCGACATCAGCCGGTTGGCGCAACTGCGCTCAGGCTTGCGCGAGCAGGTACTCGCCTCGCCTCTCTTTGACGCGCGCCGTTTTGCGGTGCATCTGGAAGATGCGCTGCACGGCATGTGGCAGCATTCTCGTGCACTTAATTCGTTGGAGCATAATGTTTAACTGGCTCAAGAAGGTTTTGCCCGCGCCTGAAAAATCAGCAGATGCGCTTGCCGCCGGACCAAGCAATGATTCATTGGCGCGAAACGGCTTGCTGAACGAAAGCGCTGTACATAAAAAGCAGGGCAATGCGTATCTGGCTCAGGGCCAGATCGAAGAAGCGACAGAGTGTTACCGGCGGGCAGTTGCTATCAATCCCGGTGATGCCGAAAGTTTCCTCAATCTGGGGTTCGTATCAAAGGAACAGCGGCTTTTCGTGGAAGCGGAACGTTATCTCAAGCAGGCCATTTTAATAAACCCGGAAATGGAAGACGCATACTACCTGCTAGGGACTATCCTGCAGGAGCAAGGTGATCTGAACGGGGCGATAGTAAATTTCAGCAAGGCCATTGAACTCAAGCCTAATTTTGAAATGGTTTATGGTGAATTGTTTTATGCGCTATTCCAGAACGGACAAAATGAACTGGCTGAAGACATAATTAAAAAGGGACTAGTGCTCAATCCAGATCTTGCGGAGTTTCACTATTATCTTGGGACGCTATATGCCAATGAAAGGAAGCAGGATCAGGCAATTGAATGTTTTTTAAAGACGTTGTCGCTTCGGCCTGATCATATTGAGGCGCACTGCAATCTTGGGCATGTATTCCAGGCCCAAGGGAAACTGGACGACGCGATTGCGCATTATCGCCATGCACTAACACTTCAGCCGGATTACGCTGAGGTGTACAACAATCTTGGGAGCGCGCTTCAGGCACAAGATCACCTAGCCGAGGCAGTTGAGAATTATCGGCATGCACTAACACTGCAACCGCAGTTTGCCGAGGCTCACTTCAACCTGATAAGTGTTCTTCAGGCGCAAGGCAAACTGGACGAGGCCGTCGAACATTATCGTCATGCGCTCTCACTTAAACCGAACGATCCTGCGGTACGTGGCAACCTTGGGCATACCCTCCACAGACAGGGCAAGTTGGACGAGGCGATCGAACAGTATCGCCAAGCGCTTCTGTTAAAACCTGATTATCCCGAGATACATAATAACCTGGGGTATGCCCTCCAGGAACAAGGTAAACTGGACGAGGCGGTTGAAAGTTACCGCAAGACGCTATCGCTCAAGCCGGATTTTCCCGAGGCGTATCGCAACCTCATTGGGTTGCTTCAGGAGCAAGGCAGGCTGGACGAGGAGATCGCGCGTTACCGACAGATATTGTCACAGAATCCGGATGACGTTGTTGTGCATGAATATCTGGGCTACGCGCTCCGTCTCCAGGGCAAGTGGGACGAGGCAGTCTGGCACTATCGGCATGTCCTCTCGCTCAAGCCAGATATGGCTATATCCCATGCCAATTTGGGTCACGCACTTCAGGTGCAAGGCAAATTGAATGAGGCGATTGAGTGCTACCAGCGCGCGATCGTTCTCACGCCGAATATGGCCGAGACTCACAATAATCTGGGGAACGCACTCCAGGAACAAGGCAGACAGGAAGAGGCGATTCAAAGCTATCACCGGGCAATATCGCTTAGACCGGATTATGTCGAAGCACACAACAATCTGGGGCACACTCTTCAGGCACAAGGCGATCTGGACGAGGCGATTGCGTGTTATCGTCACGCTCTGTCACTTAACCCAGAACATCCACAGGTCCGTGGCAACCTGCTGTTTAGCCTGAGCTTTTATTCTGGGTGCTCGCCAGATCAGTACTTGGCTGAGGCCCAGCTTTATGGAAGCAAAGTGTTGGCTCGGGCTAAGCCCTATTCACGCTGGTTGGTCAACCAGATTGATGTCGATGCACGGCCGTTGCGGGTTGGTTTTGTCTCTGGAGACTTGAGGCGTCACCCAGTAGGCTTTTTTTTGGAGAGCATTCTAGCGCACTTGAATCCAGACCGAGTGGAATTGGTGGCATATCCTACGCAGCCTGAAGAAGACGAACTTACCGCTCGCATCAAGTCCCGCTTTATCGTGTGGTCTCCCATTGTGGGCCTGAGCGACGAAGTCGCAGCCAGAAAAATTCACAGCGATGGCCTTCATATTCTTATCGACCTGGCGGGGCACACAGCCAAGAATCGTCTGCCGATTTTTGCCTGGAAGCCAGCCCCCGTGCAAGTGAGTTGGCTGGGCTATTTCGCCAGCACCGGCGTGCCCGGCATGGATTACCTGTTAGCGGATCCCATATCGGTTCCGGAATCTCACCGCCATCACTTTACCGAGACCGTGTGGTACCTGCCGGATACCCGTCTGTGTTTTACGGCCCCAACAACAGCCGCAAATTCTGAGCCTACGCCCTTGCCGGCCCTGCGCAATGGCTACGTCACTTTTGGCTGTTTCCAGAGGACGAGCAAGATAAATGATGAAGTTCTCGCATTATGGGGGCGGATTTTCTCTGCGCTACCCCAAGCCAGGCTGCGGCTTCAAAACAACGAAGTGCGGTCCCCGGCTGTCCGTGATCAATTACTCCAACGGTTGGCCAAAGTAGGGATCGACTCCACGCGCGTAGCAATACAGGGGGCTGTTCCCAGGACGGATTACCTGGCGGCGCATGCTGATGTCGATATCATCCTGGATACCTTCCCCTATCCTGGTGGTACGACCACCTGCGAGGCTTTATGGATGGGGGTGCCAACAATAACGCTTGCAGGTGGCACTTTGCTCGCCCGTCAGGGTGCCAGCCTGCTGGCTTGCGCCGGATTGGGGGACTGGGTAGCCGATGACGAAGAGAGTTATGTGGCCCAGGCGTTGGCTCATGCCGCGGATTTCGATCTCCTGACGCATCTGCGATCGGGGCTGCGCGAGAAAGTCCTGGCATCGCCCCTATTCGATGCGCCACTTTTTGCGCGGAATCTGGAAGATGCGCTACAAAACATGTGGCAGCAGAGGGTCAGGGAGACCGGGCCGCAGGCGCGTGAAGTAAGTTAAGAAGCTTTATTTTCGGGGAGGCAGGAAATCAAAGCTTTCCAGTTTTCGCCTCAATTCAGGGTCGTTCGGCGAGAGGGCTAATGCCATTTTCAAATAACCCTGCGCCGTACGTGGGTCGGCAGATGCCAGCAATTCGTAGTCAGCCGCTGCTTCAAGGAAGCGCGCCCGTAACGACTTGCGGATGCTTGGATTGTTCGCCCCTGCTACAAACAGCCTCGTGGCATCTTGCCTGCTTAGGCACTTCGGCATTCTGATCAGGGGCTTGAAGAGTAGGTCTGGCAGCGCATAATCCTTCGGCGCAAATGGAGTATGTTCGAGCCGGTCCGATAACCCGTCGAGCCATTGTTTCTCTACCGGCCTTCCTGACCCACATGACCAGATGATCAAGCCAAGGTAGCCGAATTTGAACGATGGGTCCGCCATTTCTGATTGTTGCAGATAAAACCGTATATTATTTCCAGCAATAGGGTCGCTCGCATCGCCATAACCAGCCTTGATCAGCGCAAGTGCCGCAGCGTGATTGGCCCGGGCGGATTGTGGGTGGCGCGTGGCTTCCATTTGGGTTCCGAGCAGCGGATTTCCCATCTGGTCTGCCCGTAGCCAGGTGAATAGTGCAAGAACCAATATGGATGTGGCCGCCAACAGGCGGATTGTCAAAGGGCGAGAATTGGGGCCCAGTTTTTGCAGGGTCGTCACACCCAAGTGGCCAACTGCCAGGATCAGTCCAATCGACGGAATGTAGTTCCTGTACTCCTGAGCAATTTCAAGTGGCAGAAAGGTCGATTCGAGGCTGTGCCCCACGAGAAACCATGCCACCCCAAAACACAATAGTGGCTGGCGATTCCGGAAGATCCAGATCCCCGGAATAGCCACACCCCATCCGATGACCGAGAGCAATGTTGTGGGCGGCTTGAGAATCCCCGTCGATAAAGAAAAATCGTCAAGGTAAAGTCCAAATGACGCATAGTTGGGCGTGACAATTTGTGCGGCGTAAAACCAAAGCACGCGTGCTTCGGTCAGGAGGCGCTCGGTCAGTGTGAATGGGCGCATTGCATAAGCGCTTTCAAGCCAGTGCCAGCCAAGAATGAACAGCATGGCTATCGCTATGATCGGAAGCGATAAAAGCGATGCTGGGATCGCCCATGATGGGCGCCGAAAAGTAATAACAGAGGGCGGTCTGCTCAACAGCATGATGGCAAGGCTATAAAGCGGGAAAAGCAACCCCGTTTCCTTGCTTAATATTGATAGTGGCCAAAACAGCAACCAGCCTGCGGCAAACCACGCCCAGTATGTTTTTGCTCCGGGTGGCATCGACATGGCTTTCAAATGGCTGATAAGAGCCAGTAGCATGAACATCCCGGATAGCAGGGCCATGCGCTGCACGGCGAGCATCACGGTCATAATGTTAATGGGGTGAATTAACCATACGGCCGCTACCCACATGGGCAACCAGAGGATCGTCTTTTCAGAGAACTGAACGCCGGGTGATGTTCGCAGCAGTAGCTTCACGAGCCAGGCAACAAGTAGCCCATTGATGGCGTGTATGGCGAGATTGATAGCCTTGAATGCGAACGGGTCAAGGCCAAAAAAATAATAAGTGAGAGCGAAGCTAATAACGCTGATTGGGCGGCCCAAGGGGCCTGCTGTCGGGCCTGAAATGCTGGCGCGAAGCGAATCGAAATTTAAGGATTCAAGGTGAATGGCACTGTTTTCGACAATATTTGGATTGTCGTCAAAAATAAACCCGCCATTCAGGTCAGGCAGCATGACGGCAAGGGTCAAAGCAAGGATGGCAATCCAAGCGGAAATTTGACGGAGAATTAGAAATGAATGGGCCACAATTTATCCAAAAAAAAACCCCAAGGCAAAGCCCCGGGGTTTTTGAGCATCTTGGCTTGCAGATTAGTTCTTGCAGGAACCAGGCAGATATTTTGCGTCGATGTCGCCTTTTTTGCATGTAAATGCAACTGCGCCGGTTGCGGAGTTACCCGATGCCGTGATCAGAAGCGTTTTGCCAGTTGCCGCGGAAAGGCCTGGATCGTTCGACAACGTTACGGTTACCGTGCCTGCATTGGCATTGTCGCCCGTCCAGTCCACGCTCGATACATATTTCGAAGTTTGGCTTTGCACACCCATGGAATTGGCGGACACCAGCATTTTACCTGCGTTCGCATAGGTTTCTGCGACAGCCGTACGTGCAGACGAAGCAGCCAAAATTCCCTCGCTGACCTTCGCGCGGACGGTGTAATCCTGATAGGCCGGCAATGCGACTGCGGCCAGAATGCCGATAATCGCGATCACGATCATCAGTTCGATCAATGTAAAGCCTTGTTGTACACGTTTCATGGTATTTCTCCTCATGAGTTGTTGAAACCAGCAAAACACGTAAGGTGTTTGTCCGTGATGTTAGCATAATGCGTGCCAGCCGGAATTTAATTGCTTGCGACGTGCTTCTTTGCTTAATTCCCTGTTCTTGCATGGGGCAAATCAACAGCCCTTTGTATATTCGCCCAAATCGCCCGCCTATCTGGTCACGATGTGACGTTTTGCGTCACATCGGAGCCAGTGAGTCCTAAGGCGTAATGTCCCTAACGAACTGGGGAAAAAACTCTGCCGCCACGATGTAAGTTCCATCGCAGTTGAAGGTGGCGCGCACGATGCCTTGGGCCAGCGAAACGGCGGCGTTGCGCAGGTAAAATCCCTCTATCTCGCGCAGCTTGTTGAAAGACTGCATGATCCGCTCGATATCTTTCTTGTCCATGGGCTGCCACTCCTTGCGCTGCCGGTCCATCAGGGTTTGCCAGTGGGGTGGCAGGTATGCGCGCAGGGGGCCGGTTTGCACGGAGTCCCTGACCTTGCGGATGATTTTCATCTTCTTCTGGTAGGGTACTTTGACGAAGTGGCGTTCTTTGTAGCCGTCCTGAATCAGGGTTTCGGCGTCGTGGATTTCGTAGTTGAAAGGGTTGAACACTGATTCGGTGCGCACTTCGCTGCTGTTGAAGCCGATGTAGATGCCGTAGCAGCCGGTTTTTCGCAGCAGCCAGCCGCAGGTTTCGAGCACCTGGTCGGCGCTGCGGTCGATGCGGCTTTCCTGGCGCGGGCGCAGAGGCACGGTTTCGCGCAGGCTGGGGTCGCCCTTGATGCTGACGTAGAGTTTGCCGGGCGGCAGGCCGAAGGCGCCGAGGATGGCTTCATGGACGACGCAGAGGTTTTTTTCTTCAGACATGGTGGAAATATAACGAGAGCCGGGTGAGCGCGCTATGCTTTGCACACCCGGCCAGCGTTATTAGCCGAAAAACTCTTTGACCTTGTCCATCCAAGACTTGGCACGGGGATTGTGGCGCGACCCGTCTTCCTGATTGATGCTTTCCAGCTCGCGCAGCAATTCCTTTTGCCGTTCGGTCAGGCTCACCGGCGTTTCCACCACCATGTGGCACATCAGGTCGCCGTGGTGCTGGCTGCGCACGCCCTTGATGCCCTTGCCGCGCAGACGGAACACCTTGCCGCTCTGGGTTTCGGCGGGAATCTTGATCTTGGCGTGACCGTCCAGCGTGGGAATGTCAATCTCGCCGCCCAGCGCGGCCACGGTGAAGCTGATCGGCATTTCGCAATGCAGGTCGTCGTGGTCGCGCTGGAACACCTGGTGCGGCTTGATCTGGATGACGACGTATAAGTCACCAGGCGGGCCGCCGTTGACGCCGTCTTCGCCTTCGCCGGAGAGGCGGATGCGGTCGCCTTCATCCACTCCGGACGGGATTTTGACCACCAGGGTCTTGTGCTGCTTGATGCGGCCAGCGCCCTGGCAGCTTGGGCAAGGGCTTTGTACCATCTTGCCGCTGCCGTGGCAGCGCGGGCAGGTTTGCTGGATCGAGAAGAAGCCCTGCTGCATGCGCACCTGGCCATGTCCGCCGCAGGTGGTGCAGGTGACCGGCTGGGTGCCGGGCTTGGCGCCCGAGCCGTTGCAGGTGTCGCACTTTTCCATGGTGGGAATGCGGATCTTGGTTTCGGCGCCGCGGGCGGCGTCTTCCAGCGAGATTTCCAGGTTGTAGCGCAGGTCGGCGCCGCGATAGACGTTAGAACGTCCGCCGCGCCCGCCACCGCCGCCGAAAATGTCGCCGAAAATGTCGCCGAAGGCATCGGCGAAACCACCCATGCCTGCGCCGCCTGCTCCACCCATGCCCGCCTGCTGGTCGACGCCGGCGTGGCCGTACTGATCGTAAGCCGCGCGCTTGCTGGCGTCAGAGAGAATTTCGTAGGCTTCCTTGGCTTCCTTGAAGTGTTCCTCCGCCTTGGGATTGTCCGGATTGCGGTCCGGATGGTGCTTCATCGCCAGTTTGCGGTAGGCTTTCTTCAGCTCGTCGTCGGAAGCGTCGCGGTTGACGCCGAGAATTTCGTAATAATCGCGTTTACTCATTTATGGTGAGGGGTGAGAGGTGAGGGGTGAGGCGAGAAAAGCGGGAGAGAAGGCACGCACAGTGCCTTTCCCCTCACCTCTTCCGCCTCACCCCTCACCCAAACAGCCCCTAACTCCTCACTTCTTCTCGTCTTTAATTTCTTCGAACTCGGCATCCACCACGTTGTCATCTTCAGCCTTGTGTTCGCCACCGCCTGCGGCCTGGCCTTGCGGCTGTTCGGCGTACATCTTCTCCGCCAGCTTGTGCGAGGCTTCTGCCAATGCTTTGGTCTTGGCTTCGATGGTGTCCTTGTCGTTGCCCTTGAGGGCTTCTTCGGCATCCTTCAAGGCGGACTCGATGGCGGCCTTTTCGTCGGCGTTGATCTTGTCGCCGTATTCGCCCAGCGATTTTCTCACCGAGTGAATCATGGTGTCGCACTGGTTGCGCGTGCTGACCAGTTCCACCGTCTTGCGGTCGTCGTCGGCGTGCGCTTCGGCGTCCTTCACCATGCGCTGGATTTCAGCGTCGTCCAGGCCCGAGCTGGCCTGGATCTTGATCTTGTTTTCCTTGCCGGTAGCCTTGTCCTTGGCGGAAACGTGCATGATGCCGTTGGCGTCGATGTCGAAGGTAACCTCGATCTGCGGCATGCCGCGCGGTGCGGGCGGGATGTCGGAAAGGTTGAACTGGCCCAGGCTCTTGTTGCCGGAAGCCACGTCGCGCTCGCCCTGCAGCACGTGGATGGTTACGGCGGATTGGTTGTCGTCGGCGGTGGAGAACACTTGGCTCGCCTTGGTCGGGATCGTGGTGTTCTTCTGGATCAGCTTGGTCATCACGCCGCCCATGGTTTCGATACCGAGGGAAAGCGGGGTCACGTCGAGCAGCAGCACGTCCTTGACTTCGCCCTGCAGCACGCCGCCCTGGATCGCGGCGCCGACAGCCACGGCTTCGTCCGGGTTGACGTCCTTGCGCGGTTCCTTGCCGAAGAACTCCTGCACTTTTTCCTGCACCTTGGGCATGCGGCTCTGGCCGCCGACCAGGATGATGTCCTCGATGTCGGTGATCTTCACGCCGGCATCCTTGATGGCCTGCTTGCAAGGAGCGATGGTGCGTTCGATCAGGTCTTCCACCAGGCTTTCGAACTTGGCGCGGGTGATTTTTACTACCAGGTGCTTAGGTCCGCTGGCATCGGCAGTAATGTAAGGCAGGTTGACGTCGGTCTGCTGGCTGCTGGAGAGCTCGATCTTGGCCTTTTCCGCAGCTTCCTTGAGACGTTGCTTGGCGAGCAGGTCGTTGCGCAGGTCGATGCCGTTCTCTTTCTTGAATTCGTCGGCCAGGTAGTCGATGACGCGGTTGTCGAAGTCTTCGCCGCCGAGGAAAGTGTCGCCGTTGGTGGACAGCACTTCGAACTGGTGCTCGCCGTCGATTTCGGCGATCTCGATGATGGAGATGTCGAACGTGCCGCCGCCCAGGTCATACACCGCGATCTTGCGGTCGCCTTCCTTCTTGTCCATGCCGAAAGCCAGCGCGGCCGCGGTCGGCTCGTTGATGATGCGCTTCACTTCCAGGCCGGCGATGCGGCCGGCGTCCTTGGTGGCTTGGCGCTGGCTGTCGTTGAAGTAGGCCGGCACGGTAATGACGGCTTCGGTCACTTCCTCGCCGAGGTAGTCTTCGGCGGTCTTCTTCATCTTGCGCAGCACTTGCGCGGAAACTTCCGGCGGGGCCATTTTGCGGCCGCGCACTTCGACCCACGCGTCGCCGTTGTCGGCCTTGACGATGGAATAGGGCATCAGACCGATGTCTTTCTGCACTTCTTTTTCATCGAAGCGCCGGCCGATCAGGCGCTTGACCGCATACAGCGTGTTTTTCGGGTTGGTGACTGCCTGGCGCTTGGCCGGTGCGCCGGCCAGGATCTCGCCGTCTTCGGCGTAGGCCACGATAGAAGGCGTGGTGCGTGTGCCTTCCGCGTTTTCGATCACCTTGGGTTGGCCGCTCTCCATCACGGAGACGCAGGAGTTGGTGGTGCCCAAGTCAATACCGATGATTTTTCCCATGATTATTCCTTAGTATTCAAATTCATAAATTAGCGGATTTAAAAACCCTTGCTGCTAAAGTGGGGTTGTCCGTGTGGCTTTCAAGCGGTTTATGCGATTCAGGCTTCGCGTGCCTTGGCGACCATCACCAGGGCCGGACGCAGGATGCGGTCGTGCAGCTGGTAGCCTTTCTGCAGCACTGTGACCACGGTGTTGGCGGGTGCCTCTGCTTCGACCATGCTGATGGCCTGGTGCTTGTGGGGGTCGAATTTTTCGTTCAGCGGGTTGAGTTCGACGATGCTGGCTTTTTCAAATGCTGCCAGCAGTTGCTTGAGCGTCAGCTCGACGCCGCTCTTGAAGTTTTCGACCGTGGCGGTCTCTACATTCAATGCGGCTTCCAGGCTGTCCACGACCGCGAGCAACTCGCTGGAGAAGTTTTCGACTGCGTATTTGTGGGCGCTGGCGACATCGGCCTGGGCGCGTTTGCGGATGTTCTCCGCGTCGGCCTTGGCGCGCAGCCAGGCGTCGTGATGCTCCTGTGCGGCCAGTTCGGCCTGCTTCAGGAGTTCTTCCATGCTCGGCATGATTTCCACGTTTTCATCCGCTGCCGGGGCTTGCGCCGCTTCGGCCTGTGGTTCCGTGTCCGGGGTGTTTTGATCGTCTTGCATCAACGGGCTCCTTTGTGAACTGGGAGCGATATGGGAGTGCTTTTTCCCATTTCAAGCGCATGGGTAATGTATTTGTCGTTTTTTGGTGGCGCGCGGACTTACAGCTGACCGGCAGCAATGGCTAGCGGAACGGGGT
>JBDKRR010000376.1:0-3096 GCA_039683315.1 Sulfuricella sp. | reverse complement strand
CCGCCACGCGCGATACCGACAAGTCGATCTTGGCATGACGGTAATCGGGATGCCCGTTGTACCAGCCGATGAAGACCGAAGCCGGCGTGCAGCGCGGCATGCCTTCCCCGGGGATGCCGAGCCGGCGGTCGGCTTCGTTTCCCACCGCGTAGACGATCTGGTGGTAGTGCCGGCGCAAATCATCAACGGTGACGTCGCGCCCGAGGCGCACATTGCCCAAAAACCTGAACGTGGGCCGCGCGGCAGTCTTTTCGTAAACGCGGGTGACCGCCTTGATGTTCTGGTGGTCCGGCGCGACGCCGCCCCGCACCAGTCCGTACGGGGTAGGGAGGCGGTCGAACATGTCGACGTCGATTGCTACATCCGTGCGCTTGAGCAATGCCTCCGCGGCGTAGAAGCCGGCAGGTCCGGAACCGATGATTGCGACACGCATGACCCACCTCCAAGGCGAGCAAGTTGAGGGCTTTATAGTACTCATATTTTGGTGGTCTGTAATGACCGTGGATCGCCGCGCGGCATCAGGTAAAATCGCACCCTCCGTCCTACCTGAAATGCCTTTATGCGCCCGAAACCACCACCGAACTACCTTGCCGGCTACCCTGCAGCACTGGTCGAACAGGTGCGACGGCTGATCGAGCAGGACAAGCTGGCCGGCATCCTGCTGCAGAAGTACCCGGCGGCTCATGAAGTGCGGACCGACAAGGCGCTCTACGATTACGTGCTGGCGCTCAAAGGCAGCTACCTGCGCAACGCCGGTTCACTGAGCAAGGTGGCGTTCGACAGCAAGCTGCAAGTGATGCGGCACGCCCTGGGCACGCACACCAGCATATCGCGCGTGCAGGGCGCAAAACTCAGGACCAAGCGCGAGATCCGGGTGGCGGCGGTGTTCCGCGAGATGCCGCCGGAATTCCTGCGCATGATCGTGGTGCACGAGCTGGCGCACATCAGGGAAAGCGAGCACGACAAGGCCTTCTACCAGTTGTGCTGCCACATGGCGCCCGACTATCACCAGCTGGAGTTCGATCTGCGGGCGTATCTCAGCTATCTCGATGCGGCAGGGAAACCGCTGTGGGCGGCTGCTACGGTCGATGCTGTCGCGATCCTGGGCGAGTGAGTAGCGCCGCTGGTTTGTTCCTCCCCCTTCAAGGGGGAGTGCCGGCGGGCATCAATCCTCCAGCGCGCGCACTTCACAGTCTTGCCCTTCACTTGCGGAGGCGGCGACAGGCCGCTACGTGCCAGAAGCGGAAGTTCAGGTTGAGCGGCATGACCATCTGGTCTTCGGCGTGGAGGCGACAGTCGAGGATGCGAGGGGAAATGGCCGTTCTTCGGTGCGGTCATAGGCTCTGTATGGGAAGCCAGTCAACTGGCAGTTGCGGTACCGGCCTCCGGCGCGAGTGGACAGATCACGGTGAATTCGGCCCCGCCAGCCACATTACGCGCAAACAGCTGTCCGCCCATGTTGTTCTCAATGATCAGCTTCGACATATACAGGCCGATGCCCGTCCCCTGCTCCTTGGTGGTGAAATAAGCCTCGAACATCCGGGGCAGCACATCCTCCGGGATGCCACCGCCGTTGTCGCGAATGGCCATGACGGCCGTGCCACCCTCTTGCGCAATACGGACGCGGATCTCTCCCTTGGTGATTTTCCGTGCGGCGATGACGTCCTTGGCATTGTTCAGGATATTCACCAGCACCTGGGAATACTCGTTGGGAAAACCATAGGCCGCGACTTCCATCTCGCCCTCCACCATCACCTCGATGTCATGGACCTTGAGACTGGCGCCCAACAGGTCCAGGGTGTCCTCCAGGGCCTGCTTCAGGCTGAAGGGCACCTTCTCCTTGGTTGGGCGGAAGAAATTGCGGAAGTCGTCGATGGTGTCCGACATCTTCTGGGTCAGGCGCCGTCCACGGGCGACGTACTGCTCCATTTCCTCCGCGGTGAGCTCGTTGTATGCGTAGGAGTCCTTGATGTTCGCCAGTATGATGTTTAGCGCATTAAGCGGCTGGCGCCATTGGTGGGCAATGTTACCGATCATCTCACCCATGGCGGCCTGGCGCGATTGATGCACCAGCATCCGCTCCTGCTCCAGGTTCCTACGTACCGCCTGATCCACCCGCTGCTCTAGGGTTTCGTTCAGTTCCCTCAACTCGGCCAAGGCCTGCTTCAGAGCCTCCTCGGCCCGCTTGAGTTCGGCGATTTGTCCAACACGCTCTGCGATGGCCTCGATGAGTTGCCTCTCTTCCTTGAGGAATGGACCTTCGTCCTCCTCAGGCTTCTGCTTAAGGTAACCGACCTCGACCTTCCCAGCGACCGATCCAAGAACCTTGACCGGTGCCGCCTGCATCCATTCGGAGATGTCGAAATTGGCCGTACGGAATTCATTTCCGCCTATTACGATCCTGGCACAGGCGGTTTCGGGATATTGCCAGCTTCCCGGAAGGACGTTTACCAGCGCCTGGCAAAGGCGGTCCAGAGGAAAGTCCTTGCGTGCCACCAATTCGGAAAGATGGAAGAACGCCTGCAGCTCTTTTACCCGCTCTCTGGTCAGCCTTTCGGCCTGCCTTACTCTGGTAACGTCCCGCGCCGCCGCAAATACGCCTGCCACCTCGCCTTTCTCGTTGCGATACACGCTGGCGTTGTAGAACACCTCCATCGCGCTTCCGGATGTATGGCGCAAAGCCAGCGGGTAGTCCGTAACAACCTCCTTGGCGAACACCTCCTGATAGCCCGCGCGTGCCTTGTCGGGCTCGGTGAAGTAATTGGAGAAATCGCTGCCGAGCAGCGCTTCGCGGGTCGCTCCAGTAGCTTTCACTGTTGCCTCGTTCACGTCGGTGATCTTGCCGGCTGCGCTGATGGTTACCAGCGGATCCGGGCTGGCTTCGATCAGGCTGCGGGTATACAGCGATGCCGCCCGTAACTGTTCCTCTGTCCGCTTGCGTGCAGCAATCTCCCCGGTCAGATCGGCAATCAGCAAAACGGTTCCAACGTCGCTTTCGGTATAGTCGGAGGGTTTATTACCAACCCCCAGAATGGCCGACAATTTGTTGCCGCGCCGCACTGGCACAACCAGTTCGCGAATCACTGTGGCATGGCC
>JBDKRR010000375.1:0-1884 GCA_039683315.1 Sulfuricella sp. | reverse complement strand
TCTTGTCCGTGCCATAACGCGCCGGGTCTTCGCCGCCTTCGCCGGAGTTTGAACGTCCGCCGAGGCGGTTCATGCCTTGCGCCAGCGCTTCGTGCGCTTCCGGCGACAGTGCGCCGAGGCTCATGGCGGCCGAGTCGAAGCGCTTGAGGATGGCTTCCACCGGCTCAACTTCGTCGATGGAAATGGGGTTGGCATCCAGGTTCAGCTTCATCAGGTCGCGCAGCATCGCTACCGGGCGCTCGTTGACCAGCGCGGCAAAGCGCTTGTAGGCAGCGAAATCGGTCTTCTGCACCGCCTGTTGCAGTTCGGTCACCACGTCCGGGTTGTAGGCGTGGTATTCGCCGCCGAACACGAACTTGAGCAGGCCGCCCTGCGACAGCGGTTCCATGGTGTTGTAGGCGAATTTCACCAGTTTTTTCTGGTCGGACTCGAAGTCCTCGAATTCGGCGCCCTTGATGCGGCTCACCGTGCCGGGCAGGCACAGGTCGATGACTTCCTCGCCCAGGCCTACGGCCTCGAACAGCTGCGAGCCGCGGTAGCTGGCGACGGTGGAAATGCCCATCTTGGAGAGGATCTTGAGCAGGCCCTTGTTGATGCCCTTGCGGTACTTGTACAGCGCCTGGTTGAGGGTGTTGCCCTTGATTTCGCCGTCGCGGATCATCTCGTTGATGGCCTGGTAGGCGACGTAGGGGAACACTGCCGTGGCGCCGTAGCCGATCAGGCAGGCGATGTGGTGCGGGTCGCGCGCGCTGCCGGTGTCGACGATGATGTTGGAGTTGCAGCGCAGTCCGGCGTCAATCAGGGCGTGGTGCACGCAGCCCACGGCGAACAGGGCGTGGATCGGCAGCCTGTCCTTGGCGATGTTGCGGTCGGACAGCACGACGATCACCTTGCCGTTCTTCACCGCTTCGACGGCTTGCCCGGCAAGCGCCTGTAGTGCGGCCTTGAGGTTGGTTTTAGCCGGATCGTAATTGAGTTCCAGCGTGACGCTGCGGTATTCCGGTTCGGTCAGGGAAGTCAGCTTGGCGAACTTTTCGTGCGACAGCACCGGAGAACTGACTTCGAGGCGCTTGGCGTGGCCCGGCGTTTCCTGGAACAGGTTGCGTTCCGGACCGAAGCAGGTGTTGAGCGACATCACCACGGCCTCGCGGATCGGGTCGATCGGCGGGTTGGTCACCTGGGCGAACTGCTGGCGCAGGAAATCGAAAGGCGAGCGGACTTTCTGGCTCAGTACCGCCATCGGCGTGTCGTCGCCCATCGAGCCGATGGCCTCCTGGCCTTCCTCGGCCAGCACGCGCAGCACCTGGTCGCGCTCCTCGAAGCTGACGTTGAACAGCTTCTGCGCCACCAGCGCCGCGCCGGCGTCCAGCACTTCGAGGCCGTTGTCCTCGTCGATGCCGGTCTCGAGGTGGATGGCGTTTTCCTTCAGCCAGTTGCGGTAGGGATGGGCGGACTTGAGCTGGCCGTCGATGTCGTCGGACAGCAGCAGCTTGCCTTCCTGCAGGTCCACCGCAATCATCTGGCCCGGCTTGACGCGGCCTTTCTGTACCACGTCCTGCGGCTGGTAAGGCCACACGCCGATTTCCGAGGCGATGGTGAAGTGGCGGTCCTTGGTGACGACGAAGCGCGCCGGGCGCAGGCCGTTGCGGTCCAGCGCGCACACGCCATAGCGGCCGTCGGTGAGCACCATGCCGGCCGGGCCGTCCCACGGTTCCATGTGCATCGAGTTGTATTCGTAGAAGGCGCGCAGGTCCGGGTCCATGGTCTGCACGTTCTGCCAGGCCGGCGGCACCATCAGGCGCAGCGCGCGGAACAGGCTGACGCCGCCCATCACCAGACCTTCCAGCATGTTGTCCATGCTGAAGGAATCCGAGCCGTCCATGG
>JBDKRR010000374.1:0-4429 GCA_039683315.1 Sulfuricella sp. | reverse complement strand
TTTTATTCCATGTAAGCCCCGAGCAGGATATTTCTGCGATCTCTGAGGAAGGTGGACAAAAGGCTGACTTCGGGGGCTTGTTTGCACTGAAAGATTACACTCCAGGCCAGCAGGATCATTACGGCAGCTATCTGCACGAAATCACGATTCACGAAGATGCTCGCATTGCATCGGATGATGACATCCGTGATCTGATGAAATCCGGGGACTATGACGGGTTGATCGAAGATTATTCCGGTGAGGAAAGAGACATCAACAATCTTCGCGAACTTGTGGCCGATGGAATGTCCCGCTTTGTCGGTGACGATGACGCCGCATCTTTGCTTGCAGACGACCCTAATGATGCGCAGTGGGTAGCTCAAGCCATCCGCGCCAAGATGGCAAAGGATGCGGGGTTTTCTGGAATAGCCGAAGAAGATGGGATGCTTATTTTCCCCGGAGAAGGCGTTTCCGTAAAACTGAGTCGCGTTCAGCCTGACAAGACCGCAAAAAAACTGAATGAGCAAAGCACGTCGGCACGTCCCGACGTAGCCGTGTTCCGCACGGTGACGCCGGAGCAACTGAACGCGTATGCACAGCCGCGTGGACAGGCTGCAAAGGAAGTCGTCGGCAATCTGATTGCCGCCTTCCGTGAGCCGAGCAGCAAGATTTTCAACGTCCTTCACAAGACGATTTCAACGCCGCTTCACAAGGCGTCAATCAGCAAGGACTATGACCGCGTTTTTCGGCTGGCGCAGGACTACCAGAACGACATCGCCCGCTTTGCTGCTGGACCGGCCGATGCTGCGCCAAGGATGCTTCCGTCTTACGACAGCATCCGCCAAGCGTTCAGCCGTCTGGTGCATGGCAACAAGTACGCCAAGTTCAAGGGCGCGGTGGCGGATGCCATTTTTGAGGGCACGCTTGCCGGCGAGGATGTAACCAGCGGTCGCGTATGGACAGATGCCGAGCTGCGCGACCGTTACGACATGACCGACGATCAAATCGGCTTGTACCGCGAGGCTCGCGATGCTATTGACGCATCCCTCGATTCCGCTGCGGCTGGCCTTGCATGGCAGGCTGTCAAAAAGTACATCCCCGACATGAAGGGAGCTGTTCGACACGAGCCTGCCGACGCCAAAAAGATCATTGATGCGGCCATGCGCCAGGCCGAAGAAGAACTTTTAAAGGTTGCAAAGTATGAGGCTGAGGTCGAGAAAGCGGGCGCTATCCCAAAGGGCACCGCAGAGAAGACGCTAAACAAAGCCAAGAGCATTGCCGAGGCTCGCGTTGCTGCGGAAGGTATCTTTGCCCGTGCCAATGCACTGAAGGCCGGCGGTTACGCCCCTTTGATGCGCTTCGGCAAGTATGCCGTTGATGCGGTGCGCAAGTTGGAAGACGGCACGGAAGAGCGCATCACCTTCATGCGCTTCGAGAGCGAGCTTGAAGCCAAAATGGCAGCGCAAAAGATCCGCAAGCTCCACCCTGACGCCGAGGTAAAGCGTTCCATCATTAGCGAGGAAGCCTGGAAGATTTACAAGGGGGTCGATCCTGAGCTTGTGTCTCTGTTTGCAGAGAGCCTGGACGGCGTTGAAGGGTTGTCCGTCAAGGAGGACGTGCTGCAAGAGTGGTATCGAAATGCGGTAAGCGAGCGATCCTCCTTCAAGCGCATGATTCACCGGAAGGGTACGGACGGCTTCGACCGCGACATTACCCGCGTCCTTGCGAGCTTCATCACCAGCAACTCGCGCCTTGCTGCCCGTCAGTTCAACATGGGCGACATCTCCGAGGCGTTGGCTGATATGAACGAGCGCAAGGTATCGGGCGATGTTCTTGACGATGCAACGGGCCTCAAGGAGTACATCGATAACCCTGAAAAGCCTTTCAAGGCGATGAAGGGCATGATGTTCGCCTTCTTCCTGGGCGGATCTGTGGCGTCTGCTGCGCTTAACTTGACCCAGCCCATGATGATGACCTTCCCGTATCTGTCTCAGTATGGGGCGCGTAAAGCGGGGGCTGCACTCCGTGGCGCTGCGGCAGAGGCGGCAAAGGGTAGCGTTTCCGATAAGGAGCTTGGCCGTGCGCTATCTCGCGCCACCAAAGACGGCATCGTTGATCCTCAGCAGATCCACCACCTTTACCATGAAAGCCTTCGGTCGTTCCTCGCTAAACTGCCGCTGGGCGAAGGGCTGCAAGAGCGCGCGCAGGGCTTGATGACGCTGTGGGGGATGATGTTCGGCGCGACGGAAAACTTCAACCGCCGTCTTACCTTCATCGCAGCTTACCGCATGGCGAAGGATGCCCCCAGCATGGGCAATCCTTACGACTTTGCCGCAAAAGCCGTTGAGGAAACTCAGGGCATCTACAACGACGCGAACATCCCGAATTGGGCGCGTGGCAATGGTTCGTTTGGTGCGCTTGGCGTGGCGGCTTTCACCTTCAAGCAGTATTCAATCGGCTACGTTGAATTGCTGATCCGGCTTGCCAAGTCGGGCAAGAACGGGCGCAAGGGTGCGGCGATCATGCTGGGTACGCTGGTGCTCATGTCCGGGATGCAGGGCGCTCCGGGGGCTGACGACCTGGAGGATGTGATTGATACCGTGGCGCAGTACATGGTCTACACCGGAAACTCTCGTCTTGCGCTGCGCAAGAGCCTTGAATCCGGCCTTGGTAACGTGTTTGCTCAAGAGACGGCAAAGGAAATGGCCCACATCATTATGTATGGTGGCCTGTCTGTCCTGCCGGGTGACTTGGCAAGCCGTACCGGCTTGGGCAACCTCTTCCCTGCGACCGCGATTGCCAAGCCTAGCGAGCAAAACCGTGGCAGCCAGATTGCCGAAATCTTCGGGCCTCCGCTGGGCATGGCGAATCAGGTTCTTGATGCCACTCTTGCGATGGAGTCGGGGGCTGGCGCGCTTGGTGTTGCATCTGCATTCGCTCCCGTTGCAGTCCGCAACTGGATCAAGGCTTACGATATGGCGTCTACGGGCCAGTATCGGGATACCAAGGGCCGCAAGGTTGTGGATGTGACTGCCGGTGACGTGGCGTTGAAGGCTATCGGCATTCAGCCTACCGTCGTCTCCGACGATACCAAGTCGGCCCGATTGGTGAATCTGACAAAGCAGCGCATCACTCAGGTCAAGTCGGCCATCAGTTCTTTGAAGGCGCAAGGCATCGCGGATCGCAACCCCGAAATGAAGGCCCGCGCTGACGCGATGGTGAAGGAATGGAACGAGAAGAACCCTGACGCCACTATCAGAATCAACGACGCATCCATCCTGAAGCGCGTAAAAGAGATCAACACCGAGCGCCGGGCTAGACTTCTCAAAGCCATGCCCAAAGACTTCAGAGCGACCGCTGCGGAGAGCTATAGCGAATGAACGACAGGCCTGAAATCAAGATCCTCGGAGCCCCGCTGGGGTTCTGGGGGTTCGTTGGAGGATTGACGCTGCTGTTCGGCTTCATCTTCAGTGTGCCGTGGTGGCTTGGCGCGGTATGCCTAGCCGGATGGTCTGGCCTGTGCGCTATCGTTGGGTGGATAGGAGGGGAGTGGAGGGACAAATAAAAAGCCGGAAGGTGCTCTAACACCCTCCGGCCCGTGTTCCAAGAGTTCGCCTCCTAACATCCCGGCAGGGATAGTCAGCGTGGAACCAGGGCGGGCTGCAACCCGCGTCTGCGCTGACCAATAAATTGTACACCAACAAATCATCCAGAAAAATAATTTTTGTTTCGTTTAGTTAGAATTCGGCCGAGAGGTGCGCCCGCATTGCGCGGGCTGGCCTTGTTGGTTAGCTGCTAATTTGTAGCAAAATAGTAGCTATGAAGCATTTTTTCGCTTCGGATGCGCGACATTGTTACTCCTTGTACTCAACCTGAAACCTGATGATGTTGTCCGCGATGTAGGCCAGCACGCAAGGGGCGTCAATGGTGGTGCTATCCCGCTGGTGGATGCTCTCACCGTCAAATGCTTGATGCTTGGTGAAGTACGCCATCACGCGGTCAAACACAGCTTGCTTCGTGGCTTCGTCATCGAGGTAGGTGACGCGCATGAATTCTTGGTCAATGGTGGGCGTGCGGACTCCTTTGGTTGCCAAATCTTCTTTGACGACGCAATAGGCCACGATGTCGTAAGGAAACGCAAATACATCCAATGAAAACCCTTTGTGTTTCCAGTTGAATAGCTTCGCCTTTTTTGTGCAAAAACTACCGTTTCTTCCCCGAACCTTGACGACAGTTTCTCCATCCACAGGGCAAGCCCCACCCTCCCAAAGAACCCACTCATCCGGCCATCGCGGAGATCTGCTCATCTCTGCAAGCGCAGCATCCGCACAGGGCAGGTAATCTTGCCAACGGTATTGATTACCTTGGCAATCGCCGGAGTGGTCGGGGATCTCGTCGCAGCTCGCGCAGATTGCACGGGCAAGGGCTTCTCGTAGGTCGCTCATTTCGC
>JBDKRR010000373.1:0-2737 GCA_039683315.1 Sulfuricella sp. | reverse complement strand
AAGGGCAGCATCTACGCTGTGGTCGCAATGGGATTCAACCTGATCTACAGCGCGACCGGGATCCTCAATTTTGCGCAGGGCGAGTTTGTGATGCTGGGCGGGATGGTGGCCGTGTCGCTGTTGCTCTTTTTTCCGCTGCCGGTGGCGGTGACGGGGGCCGTACTGGCGGTTGCGGTGCTGGGTTGCCTGCTGGAAATTCTGCTGTTCCGGCGGTTGCGCCGGCACTCCATCATGCACATGGTGATCATCACGATCGGTCTCAGCATCGTGATTCAGGAAGCGGCGCTCCATATCTGGGACGAAAAAGTGCGGTCGCTGCCATACTTCACGGGCAACGAGATCAGCAGCGTCAATTTTCTGGGCGCGGCGATTTCGCCGCAGGTGCTGTGGGTGCTGGCTACTGTGGCCGCCATAGTGATATTGCTGCACCTGTTCCTGCGGTACTCAATGCAGGGACGCGCGATGCGCGCGTGCAGCTCAAACCCGGAAGCGGCGATGCTCGCGGGTATTAACATCCAAAACATGCGGACGCTGTCGTTCGGTCTGAGCGCGGGGCTAGGGGCGCTTGCGGGCTGCGTTATATCGCCGATGACGATGACGCAGTACGAGATGGGCTCCCCACTGGCCATCAAAGGCTTTGCGGCGGCCATACTGGGCGGACTGGGCAACCCGATGGCGGCGGTGCTGGGCGGCCTGATGGTCGGGGTGCTCGAGGCATTCAGCGTGAGCGTTCTTCCGGCCGCATATAACGACGTCACCGCGTTTGTGGTGCTGCTGTTGCTGCTTTTTGTGCGTCCGCACGGCTTGTTTGGCAGGCCCGCGGGCGAAGGCGTGAGGGAAGTATAATGAGCGACCGAGCAAGAGGCTTGATAGGCGTCGCTCTTATGGCGGCCGCAATAGTGGCCGTTCACCTGCTCCTGGTGGCGCTGCACAAAGAGTTTTGCCTGAACCAATTGACGATGTCGATCTATTACGCGATCGTCGTGATTGGCCTGTGCCTCCTTATGGGCTATGCCGGCCAGGTCAGCCTCGGGCATGGCGCGTTCTTCGCCATCGGCGGCTACACGACGGCCATTCTGACAACGCGCAATTTCGCCGCGCATGAAGGCTCACCCTGGGGCGCCGCTCTTAAGGCTTGCGGCGCGTTTGTATCGAAGCAAGACACCTACGGAGAGCAGGTGTTTACGGCAAGCCCGTGGGCGGCGTTTATTGCGGCGATGGTATTGACGCTGGTGGTCGCCACCTTGATTGGCTATCCGGCGCTGCGGCTCAAGGGGCATTATCTCGCAATGGCGACGCTCGGGTTTGGTATGATCATCTACAAGATCGTCGGCGCCAGCGAGTTTACCGGCGCGGCGGACGGGATTAGCAGCGTGCCCGCGTGGTCGTTGTTTGGCGTGCTGACCGTTTCCGGCAAGAGTTCGCTGCGGGTGCAGAATTACTACATCGCCAGCGGCATTGCGCTGGTGCTGATCGTCCTGATGTGGAACCTGCTGCACTCGCGCGTGGGCCGCGCGCTGCAGGCGATCCATGACAGGGAAACGGCCGCCAACGCGATGGGCATCAACACCGCGGGTTACAAGTTGCGCGCATTCGTGGCAAGCGCGCTGCTGGCTTCGATTGCCGGCGTTTTCTACACGCACTATTCCGGCGGCATCAGCCCGTCCGAAGCAAGCGCGCTCAAATCGGTGCGCTACGTGGCGCTGGCGGCGGCGGGCGGCATGGCGAACCTGTGGGGCGTGGCCGTCATGAGCATCGGGCTTAATTTCCTGTCGCTGCGCGGCTGGTTCGGCACGCTCGACAACGCCGTGTTCGGCGCGATACTGATCACCATTGTCTCCTTGGCGCCCGAAGGACCGTTGAAGCCGCTGGGCTTGTGGATACGGCGCCTGTTCGGGCGGCGCCCGTCCAAGCGAAGCAAAACGGCGACCGCGCCGGAGGATGATAAACGTGCCGCTGCTTGACGTACAGAACGTGCGCCGCAGTTTCGGCGGCATGGTGGCGGTCGACAACGTGTCGTTTTCCGTCGCGAACGGCCAAATCAAAGCCGTCATCGGCCCCAATGGCGCAGGCAAGACGACCCTGTTCAACATCGTCTCCGGAATACTGGCCGCGGAAACGGGACAGGTGCTGTTCGCCGAAAAACGGATCAGCGGATTGAAGCCGTACCAGATTGCGCGAGCGGGCGTGTCGCGGACCTTTCAGAACCCGAGCCTGTTCCTGCAAATGAATGTCCTGCAAAACGTGATGGTGGGCCAGCATTGCCGCAGCCGCCGCGAATTTGCCGCGTGCTGTTTTCGATTGCCGGGACAGCGGCGCGAGGAGCGCGCGATACGCGAGGCCGCAATGGCGGAGTTGGATTACGTGGGCCTGGCGCACATGGCGAGCCTGCCGGCGGGGTCGCTGGCTTTCGGGCAGCGGCGGATGGTGGAACTGGCGCGGTCGCTTGCGACGCAACCGGCCCTGCTCTTGCTGGATGAACCGGCCAGCGGTCTTAACACAAAAGAGACCGACGATCTCTCGAAAATGATCGTCAAGATCCGCGACCGAGGCATTACGATACTGCTCGTTGAACACGACATGTCGCTGGTCATGAGTATTTCAGACGAGATACTGGTGCTTCACAACGGTCGCCGAATTGGCGAAGGCACTCCGGCGGAAATCCAAAACGACGCCGAGATCATTTCAATATATCTGGGCAGCAGCGAACTCGAACATGTTACTTCAAGTAAAAAAC
>JBDKRR010000372.1:0-2685 GCA_039683315.1 Sulfuricella sp. | reverse complement strand
GGGATCGTGCTTGCCAGTGGGGCCGGTGCCATGGGAGTGAAACTGGGAGATGCCATTCCCGGACGCGATGGGATCGAGCCACGTCCGGAGCTTGGGCTGGGCGATGATGCCGATGCGGATTATCTCGACAGCGCCGTGAGCATGGTGTGGCGTGCGCTGGTGTTGTGGCTGGTGTTGTTGTTACTACTTACTTTGGCTCGATGGACAGGGTCCTAGTTCTTAACCTTAAATAGTAAATAGAAAGAAAATCATGAAAATCACAACCATAGACCTGATCCGCCATGGCGAGCCCGTCGGCGGCAAGAAATATCGCGGCCAGACCAACGATCCGTTGAGCGAAAAAGGCTGGGAAGAAATGTGGGCTGCCGTGGGCGAGCACCATCCCTGGCAGCATATCGCGACGTCGCCGTTGTCGCGCTGCGCAGATTTCGCGCACGCGCTGTCGCAAAAATGGCAGATTCCGGTGAGCGAGGACAGGCGCCTGATGGAACTCGGTTTCGGCGAATGGGAAGGCAAAACCCCGCAGGAACTGATGGAGAACGACCCAGACACCCTGCTGAAATTCTGGCGCGACCCGCTGCATCATCACCCCATCGGTGCTGAGCCGCTGACCGAATTCGCCGCCCGTGTAAGCGCGGTGTGGCACGTGCTGGTCAAGGAATACAAGGGCGAGCATGTGCTGGTGGTCGCACACGCCGGCGTGATCCGCATGATCATGGCTTACGTGCTAGGCATGCCGATGGACCACATTTTCCGCATTCAGGTAAGCAACTCGGGAATCACGCGGATTCATATCGAGGGCGAAGGCAAGACTGCCCTGCCGAGCCTGGAGTTCCATAACGGGGTCCTGTAACCGGTCATGCTGCGGGGCAGGCGCTTGCTCTAATCCCGGTTAAGCGCTCGTCTGGCTTCTCGGACGATTGCCTCGTGGCGGGCCACTTGAGGAGTTTTTTCCGTATCGACCGGGAAGCACGTAATGGACATCCATACCAAGACTATCGACGAGCGCATCGGCTGGCTGCTCGATCTGGCGCGCCGGCACTCGGCATCCTTCTGCAGTCCGGAATCGTACCTCGCGCGTGAGCGCTATCTGGCTGAGCACCCCACCGACATCGTTGTGCTCAAGTGCATGGATGGACGCATCAATATCCCCATTGCGACCAACACGCCGACTGGCATTCTGACGCCGATCCGCAACCTGGGCGGGATGTTCAACCTGGGCTGGCCTCATCTCGGGGAGGTGTTGTCCAATCACGTGCATGACGTAGTGACCCAGGGGCGCCGCGTGTTGACCCTGATTACCTATCACTTTTCCAATGGCGAGAAGCAACGTGGCTGCGCTGGTTTCTGCTTCGATACCGAGGCGGCCATCGCTCATACCTATTCCATCAAGCGTCAGGTCGAGCACGTGTTCGGCCGTGGTCACGGCACCGTCTACCCCATAGTATGCGGCTTCGAAACCGACGACGATTCGCTCATCCTGCACGGCGACCAGGGCGGCGTTCTGGATGTGGCCACCCTCAGGCCCGAGGATGCCGACACTCTGGGGCTGCGGCTTGAAGCGCTGTTCCCCGACATGCCGAATCAGGTGCGCAAGGATCTGCTGCCGCTTATTCTCGGCAACATGGCCCATGTCGCAGAGGTGAGGGGTGCCACGCGTACCCTGGATATCGAGCATCGCGAGTGGATGATCTGCCTCGGGCGCGGCTTCGATTTCATGCATACGCCCAACATCGCTCTCATTATCGGCCCATACAGCCCGGATCTGGCCGATCCCATACGCAAAGCGGCAGGCATTATAGAGGCCAACATGCGCGCCGGGCGCACACCGGATGACGGGTTTTTGCTGCTGGCCTCCGTCCCTTATGCCGAGATCGGTGTGGATCGCGCCCGCGCCGAGTTGAAGTCGCGCTTCCTGTCACAATTCGCGGCCGAGGTGATCCGCGCCGAATATCCGCAGCTGGCGGACAAGATGCTGATGCACACCGCCGTGCTGAACTGGCGCTCCAGAGCCCTGGAAGAGATTTCCGCCGAGTGAGAGGATGGATCCCTCGTGTGCTTGGGGTGACGGTATAATTCACCCCTAATGGATAAAGTGATCATATGAAAATAGCCATAGCCCAAATCAACTGCGTGGTCGGCGATCTCGACGGCAATGCTGCGCGGATTCTTGATCATGCCCAGCGCGCGCGGGATCTAGGTGCAGAGCTTCTGCTCACCCCCGAATTGTCGTTGACCGGCTATCCCCCGGAAGACCTGCTGTTGCGCGACGGGTTCTACGTGGCATGCGACCATGCCCTGTATACGCTGGCGCGCCAGATCGAGGGGGTTACTGTGGTGGTGGGGCACCCGCACATGGATGACGGCAGACGTTACAACGCCGCTTCGGTGTTGCAGGGCGGCAAGGTCGTGGCCACCTACTACAAGCAGAAACTCCCGAATCACTCGGTGTTCGACGAAGTGCGGTACTTTGTGCCTGGCACCGAAGCATGTGTTTTCGAGGTGGGCGGGATCAAGTTCGGCCTCAATATCTGCGCCGATATCTGGGAAGAGGGCGCCGCCTCATGCGCGCTTGCCGCTGGGGCTGAAGTGCTGCTGGTGCTCAACGCTTCGCCCTATCACATGAACAAGCAGGTGTCGCGTTACGAGGCCGTGCGCGAACGCATCGGGGAATGCGGCGTGCCC
>JBDKRR010000371.1:0-5868 GCA_039683315.1 Sulfuricella sp. | reverse complement strand
TCGTCCAACAGTCCGTTGATCTGTCCCATGATGGTCGCGATGTCCGGTGGGTTGGGGTTCAACTTGGCCCGGATGGCGGCGGCCAGCGTGGCGATGCCGGCCATGCGCTGCGCGAACTCGAACGCCGCCGGGTCGGGTTTCACGGCGCAGTAGAGAGTGCCGACCAGCTGCTCGTGGCCAAAGAAGTCCCTCCTGAGCGTCTCCGGTGCGATCAGCGCGTTGATGGCTTTCGCGACCGCCTCCAGCCGCTCCAATCCTCCCAGCGGCAGCGCCTCGATGGCTGCGAGGTGCACCCCGTGGCGCGCGCAGAATACCGTGGCAGCCTCGATAGCCTCCCTCAGCTCCGCGACGAGCTGCTCCTTGTCCTTGACCGGGTTGGCGCCGCCCTTGCCCGCGCCGTAGATGGCCAGCGCCTTCTCCAGCGAGGCGAACACGTTGGCGTAATCCACGATCACGCCGCTGTGCTTGCCCGGGAAGACCCGGTTGGCGCGGGCGATAGTCTGCATCAGTGTGTGGTTGCGCATGGGCTTGTCGAGATACACCGCCCCGCAGCTTGGCGCGTCGAAGCCGGTCAGCCACATGGCGCAGACGAAGACCAGGCTCAGCGGGTCGTCCGTGTCCTTGAACTTCTCGTCAAGCCCCGGTTGCGATTCGTTCATACGTTTGCGGTGCGGTTCGATGTCGAGCCCCAGCTTCTTCATCTGCTCGATCTCGTTCTGCCCCGGTGAGACGATCAATGCCATGTCGGTCTTGGTCAGCACGTCCAGCCGATGCTGCAGTGGTACTCTCTCGTCGGCGGGCAGGTCATAGCGGCTCAGCTCCTTTCGCACCCGCTCCGTTTCGGCCGCCCAATGCGCCTTGACCTTGTCATACATCCTGAGCGCGGTGGCCTTGTCGATGGAAACCACCATGGCCTTGCCCAGGAAGCCGCGCCCCAGGAAGTGCCACACGATGTCCTGTGCCACCGTTTCCAGCCGGTCGTCGCGGGTGATGAGGTGATACTGCCGTCCCAGCACCTTCTCGAGTTTCTCCTCCTGGTCGGCGTCGAGGTCGGCATCCTCGATCAGGCGGTAGATGTCGTCGTTCAGGACGGGATTGACGAGCTGCAACTCCGGCGTGCGGTTCTCATAGAACAGCGGCACCGTGGCGCCATCCTCCACCGACTGCTGGAAGTCATAGATTGAAACATAGTCTCCAAAGACTTCCCTGGTGCGTTCTTCCCCGGCAATCAACGGCGTGCCGGTAAAGGCCAGGAACATCGCCTTGGGCAGGGCGGCGCGCATGTTGAGCGCCAGCGTGTCGTACTGGCTGCGATGCGCCTCGTCAGTCAAGACGATCACGTCGGAGCGGTCGCACAGCAATTCCGGCGTCTGGAACTTGTGGATCAGCGTGAAAACATAGCGGTGGTTGCCGCGTAAGAGCTCTCTTAGATGGGCGCCGCTGGCGGCATGGCATTGGTCGCCCTCGGCCTGCGATACCGCACCCACGGCCTTGAAGGTCTTGGCGATCTGCTCGTCCAGCTCCACGCGGTCCGTGACCACCACGAACGTCCAGTTACCTGCCAGCTTCCGCAGCACCTTCTGCGCGAAGAACACCATGGAGAAGCTCTTACCGCTACCCTGGGTCTGCCAGAACACGCCGCCCCTCCCGTGGCCTAGCTTGCGGGCCTCCAGCATGGCGGCAATGGCGTTGTTGACGCCCAGGAACTGGTGGTTCTGGCCGATGATCTTGACCAACCCAGCCTTGTGCTCGGAGAAGAGCGTGAAGTTCTCCACCTGATCGAGCAGACGGGCACGGTCGCAGGTGCCGCGCAGCATCACCTCCAGCGACACCTTGCGCGGCTCGTCCTCGCGCGCCACGCGCTTCCACTCGAAGAAGCGGCCCCAATCGGCGGTGAGCGAGCCCACGCGGCTGTCGGTGCCGTTGCTGGCGATCAGGAAGGCGTTGTACCAGAACAGCGAGGGAATCTGCTGCTTGTAGTGGGTGAGGTTCTCGTCGAAGGCTGCCCGCGCCGGCACGCCGGGCTTCTTGAGTTCGATCACCACCCACGGCAGGCCGTTGACAAAGCCCACCAGATCGGGCCGGCAGGTGTAGAGCGCGCCGGTCACGCTGAACTGGCTGACCAACAGAAAATCGTTATGCCCCGGGTGCGCCCAGTCCACCACGCGCAGACGCTCGGTCTTCTGCCCGCCGTGTTCCCGGTCGGCGACGGACACCAGGATGCCCTCCTTGAGCAGCCGGTAGACCTCGCGGTTGGCCGCCTCCAGGCTCATGGCCGAGCGGTCGCGGGTCAGCTCGTCCATGGCGGTCTGGATCGCTTCCGCCGGCAACTTGCCGTTCAGTTCGCGGAGCGCCGCCTGTAGGCGCTCCGCCAGCACTACCTCGCCCTTGGTTTCGCGCTCGAGTGTACCGCCAGGGCCGAAGGTTTCTTCCAGGGCAGACACCGTCTGCCAGCCAAGTGCGGTAAACAATCCGATGGCGGGCTGCTCGACAAGCTGGTCTTCAGAGTAGGCGTGTGTTGTCATGATGTATGCCCTTGATTTCTCAGCTTGGCGCAGTAGTCTATGGCCTCATCCAGAGTATCGGGCAGCATCAGGTCGGGGCAGAGTCTATGCACGATTTCTGACCAAGTAGCGCAACCGAGATAGTGCCGTTTCAACTCCTCGATCTCAAAGTCCTGACAGTGGGGCAGGCTCTCCTGCCAAGCCTTGTCCGGCAGGTCTATGTGCTGTTCGGCACAAAGGAGAACAGCGTACTCTTTGGACTTGCCTGCCATTTCCCGGGCAACCTCCACGTTGCGAATGACCTGATTCCGTCTGGGAAACCAGTCTGTGGCCGAGGAAATTCCTTCCGTGCGCTTGCCCTCGATGAAAACCAAGAGCCGCTCCGTTTCAAGCAGGCAGTCGACGGAAGTGAAGCCCTCAAAGGCCCACCATTTCCACTTTGAGCCGCAAACGCCAAAGCGGTCCAACCCGGACAAGGCCTCGTCTCTTACCTTCTTATCACCGTCAATCAGCTTCTTGCGTTTTTCGGTGGTGCTGGCGGCAAAGATTTTCTCCCGGCCGCCGGCATCGCTGGGCCAGACAAGGCGGCCTGGATTGTTTAAGAGCCAGCGCAGGAACGCTTCGGACGGTGGAATGTCTCGCTCGAAGGCATTCCGAATCGCTCCCAGCCTCTCAATCCGATGTGACCCAAGGACCCGAGCCAGCGGTCCGCGCACAACGACTTCGAAACGCCCGAGTTCCGGCAACAGCGGGCCTTGCTCCTTAATGATAGGTTGTGCGGAACTGCCAGACAGGGAACCAATCCTAAGCAATTCAATAAGCCAAGAGTCGCCTGTCGGGTTATGAGCAAATAGCCAATCGAACACTGGCCAGACACGCGTAACTGAACTGTTGTAACTTCCCAAAGTGGTTACCTCTCCCTCCTGTCAAGAGCAGCGAACAGCCCGATGGCGGGCTGCTCGACGAGCTGGTCTTCCGCCTAGTTGATTAAGTCGCCTTCCCGCCAAGTGCATTAATCTCGTCTTCAAGCTGTTGTAAGTCAGCCATGATCTCGTCGAAAACAGGATAACGCCCAAAGATCATGCTGCGCATCTGCGCATAATCTTTCTCGACCGCTTTCAAGACAGGGCCAGAAGGTAACAGCTTGAACGTTCCTGGTTTCGCCAAATCATATCGCGCCCAGGAGCGTCGATAAAAACGCTGCTTAAACGCCACAACAGCATCAAGCAACGACAGGTCTGCCAGCGCAGCATCTTTCACCGCTGCGGCCGCCATCATCGCCAGGTCGTAATAGTGGCGCGAATAACGTGATGGCTGCGGGCTACTCTCGGGGCGATTGGCTTCGTGGTGCAAAATCGTCGCCTTCTCCCAAAAGGTCCGCTCGGCGCGGATGGACTTAACCGCACAATCCGCCCGCTCGAAAAGCTGAGGGAAAGCCTCGGCGGCATAAGGGCGGATTCGATAGTGATCCCAAGGCACCCAGGCGGCAAGTGGCCCGATCTCAAGGCGCACCTCCGGCCGCAGATAGGCATCAGAAAAGGCCGCCGGATATTGGACATTCAGCGCATGAGGATCATCGGCAGCCAGTTCGCAACGGCAGATCGGGGCAACCGCCCCCGAAAGCAGCGCCAGCAACTCACCGCCGATGTAATCCACCGCCCTGGCATCAATCATTTTGTTGAGCGCATCCTGCTTGGTGGCCGAGCGCGCAGCCAGCGGATCATCCTCGCCAACCACCACGCGCCAATCCAGGATCAGGTCAATATCCTCGGAGAAGCGCTCAATCAGCTTGAACACTTTGGATAAACTGGTGCCGCCCTTGAACATCAGCAAGCTTGACAGCTCAGGATGCGCAAACAACCGGCCCAGCGTCCAGCATACCCAGAAGTCTTTCTCTGCAATGGCAGGCGTCATGCCCTTGCGCACCGCCGTTTCGGCGAACAGTTCACGGCGTTGATCAGATGAAAGACGCTCAACCGACTCCATCAGTCACGCCCTCCGCAAACCCGCTTGATCGTCGCATACACCCAGCCGGTGGCTGTCACTGTATCTTTCAGCACCCGCTTACACGCGGTTTCATCCAGTTGGTTGCGCAGCGTGTCAATCACCGCATCGTTCACCCGCTCCTGCCCCAGCGCCTTCAGCGCCTGAACGATCAGCCCGCTCTCGCGGTATTTGAAGCCGACATCCTTCAATGCCGACTTCTTGAACTCCAGCGCGTAATTACCTATCTCGTACCGGCGGTTCGGCCCGTCGGAGAGATACACCAAGCGGCCGGGCACCTGGGTGGAAAGCCCCAGCAGATTCAGAGCCGCATCGCCCGAAGGCTGGATGCGCCAATTAAACTTGCGCGCAAAGGCTTGCGCCACCTGATCGAAATCCGGGCTGAGTTCCTGTTGCAACAATTCGCTGAACTTCGGGTTGTCATAAATCCCCCGGCAGACCCGCCGGATCGTACCCGCAGTCTCCAGCTTATACAGCACCCAATCAACGGTGCTCCGTCCGAATTCGGCCGAGAAGTCATTCGCGCTGAATGCCCAACCCCTACCGCGGCCATATATTCTTGAAAGTATTTTATCTTCAATAGTTTGCATAAACGTCTTCCAGGCAAATCACCAAGAAAAACATACTACATTTTCTTGGTATGAAAAGAAAGTGCAAAGCAGGCACTATGGCTCCATGGCATCCAGCACCACCTGGCCGGAGAGCAGGCGCGGCAACAGCAGGTCGCGGGTGCGACGGAGGTTTTCTATCTTGTTTTCAAGATTGTCGATTTGTTCCAAAACTGGTGCAATAAAAGCTGCGAAACTGCGCATCAAGTCTGTGGGCGGTATCGGGAATCGGAAGTCGGAAATTCGATCAGGCGAAAGATGCAGAACGTTCGCACCATTGGCGTGTTGCTTCACTTCATCAGCGAAAGAGGAATACCGAAGGAAGGAATAGAGGAATGCCTTGGGCAGTCCATGTGTGGGTTCTATTCGCACGAGATCCATCGAGAAGACCCCGAACTCGTTGTCCAGGGTAGGCACCAGCGCCGCACGGGCTACAATACGCCGCTCTTGTGTCATGTCGGTAACAGCCATAACGATATCACCCTTCTTCGCTACATGGATGTCTTTGTGCTCCCCGGTATATCGCTTCAGACCGGAGCGGCGAAATCCTCCGTCGCGATCGAGGCACTTCAAATTCAGAACTGGCAGACCACCTTCATCGGCCAAATCGACAGACCGATAGGACCTGCCACGGTATGTATCTGCCACGTCGCCAAGCTTCTTCACCTCCCACCCCTGCGGAATCTCGCCGAGGGGGGAAGCGACGCGGGGGTGGTGTTCGTGGCCGGGGAAGCGGAAGTGGACGAACCACT
>JBDKRR010000370.1:0-6571 GCA_039683315.1 Sulfuricella sp. | reverse complement strand
GCGGGTTTTTTGTTGGGGGTGAGGTGTCATTAAAATAGGCTGGCTGCACCACAGTTGGTGATGCTTTGTGTCGGTTGCCAGTCACCCGTAGTGTTTATACAGGCGCCTGTAGCAGCTGCGGCGGCAGGAGCGGTGGCAGCATTGCCTTGGTATTGGGAGAAACGGAAGCCGCCTCTCAAGCCATTGCCGTCGTCTATTTTGCGATCAACCTCAGCCAGGATTTCTACGGGAACTTGAGCGCCAGTTTTGAGGTTGTGCTTAGACTGGGCGGTGCCGCTATCTCCATATGCGGCATCAAAAATCAGCTGCAAATAAACGGCATAAGGGTTTTTGGGAGTGGTGGCATCGCTTTGAGTGGCGTTGTAGGTATAACTGCCATTTATAAAACCAGCCCGGCTCAAGTGTTCCCACACTAGGATGGATTCTTTGTTCGTTCCGCCATCGGTGATTTGGCCGTTACCATCACCATTGGCAGTGGTGTCCTTGATATTTGTAGTGGCAGTGCTGTAGTCACCCGGCAACGCGCGGTAGCGATCCAGAAAGCCAAAATAAGCCGCCTTGATGCCGTCCTGTTGCGAAATCATGTTCCGCACCCGGGCGCTGGTAATCAGTTCCTGGCCCTTGAGCACCCCGCCCAGCAGCAGGCCGATAATCACCAGCACGATGGCGATTTCGATCAGGGTGAAGCCTTGTTGTTGGTTTTTCATTTTGTGTTGATTCCTCAAGATCTTTTGTTGAGTGTGAATGAGCAAAATGTGTGCCTGTTTTTTCCGGGGTGAATTGTAGCCTGAAAGGGTTTGCGCGGGCTAGTCGCGTTGTTTTTTCAACAGCGGTGATGATTTATCGACGGATTGCGCTTCCAGCGCGTTCAGTCGCTCGGTCAGAAAACGGATCTCGTGCGGGTCGGTGAGGGTGTTGTTGGCCAGCAGCCCGCCCAGCAGGATCTTTGCGCTCTGGGTTTCGCCCATGTCTTCGAGGATGAAGATCGGCATCTGTTGCGCCCAGTGGGGCACGTCGGGCCCGGTTGCATATTTTGCGATGGCCTGGGCATATTTCAGGGCCAGCGCCGGGTCGTTGAGGCGATGTTTGGCGATGATGGCGGCGTGGGCCAGCCATTGCCAGCGCTGGTTGGGCGCGGCGAAAAACTGGCGGTAGGTGAAGTCCAGCATCTGTCGGTCTTTGCTCTGGTCGGGAACCTGGGCGTAGAGGTGGCTGGCCATGAGCAGCGGATACTGGGCGCGCGGGTCGAGTTCGAGCATGCGGTCGAGCCAGCCGGTGACGGTCTGGTAGTCGAGGTCGCGGAACGGGATGCTGATGCCCGGCTGGTTGTCGAATGCCTGCAGATACAGGGCCATCCATTGCGATGCCAGGATGGTTTCGCCGAAACTCGCCACGGATAGCGCCTGGTAACTCGGGGCTGGCGGCAGGGCGTGGGCACTCGCCGTGGGCGGCGGGGTCTCCAGGCGCCAGAAGATTTGCGCAGCCAGCGCGAGTGCCAGCATGGCCAATATGGGGCGCGGCACGGCGGAAATGGAACGTTCGCTCATTAGAAATTCTTGCGCGACAGGTCGAACAGCGCGCCGGCAGTCAGCAGCGCCAGGTAAATGGCAGTTTGCGCCAAGATGGGTCCGAGTTGGGGCCAGCTGCCGGTTGCGTTCACCAGCCATGCCGTCTGGGTGAAAATGTCGAGGCGCGGGAGAAACAGGGCGATGCCGTCGATCGCGTGAACCATGAATTGCTGCGACATGCCGCTTTCATTGAGCGGCGTGTGGCCGATGAGCTGGATGGCGCTCATCGCGCGGGCCAGCAGGTAAAAACCCAGCACCAGGCTCATCGCCGGCATGATCTGGCTGAAAGTGAAAATGCAGAATACGCTCAGTGCGGTCATGATCCACAGCTCGCACAGCAGCGAGATGCCCCACAGCGCAACCTGGCCCGACGGGGCGAAGGCGACGAGCAGCAGGGAGATGGCCGCGGCAAACAGCAATGCGATTCCCATGAAACCGAGCAGTTTGCCGATGACGTAGCTGGCACGCGGAAGATCCAATGATAGAATGAGTTCCAGGCCTTTTTCGTTGAATTCGCGCGACAGGCTGCTGATGATGAACAGGCTCAGCACGAACACGCTGGCCGGGCGCAGCAGGGCGGCGAGAAAGGCGGTCTGGATGCGCTGGCTGTCGGCGATGGCGATGGATTGCAGGAATACGCTGCCGCCGAAGGCTGCAAGCAGAACCAATAACAACAGGCGCGTCAACCGTGCACGGGCGGCTTCGAGAAACGTGAAATAGGCGATCGTGAAAATGGCGCGCGACATCAGTAACCATAATGAATAACAGACGCCGTAAGTATATCCAAACGGTCACGGCAAGTGTGTCACGCTTGATTATAAAACCTGTCGTGACCGTTTCCCCCACCCCAGCCCTCCCCCGCATGCGGGAGAGGGAGACAAAGAGCCGCTCATGACTGGTATTTCCATAAACGCGCAACAGCTCATCGTCAGGCGCCCGCACTGGCTGCTGGCCGGCATGCTGCTCTCGCTCCATGCCGCGCTCGCCTGGGACGTCAACGCCTGGTGGTCGAGTTCCGCACTGCTGGTGCATTTCGGTATCTTCCTCCTGTGGCAGCCTCTGTGGCGTAGTGAGCGCGAGCTCACCTACCGGCACCTGGTGTGGGTGTTGCTCGGCGGCGGCGCACTGATCCTGCTGTGGAACAGCTGGTGGACGCCGGCCCTGTGGCTGGGCGTGCTGGTCGGCCTTGTCGGCGGCGACGTGGTGGGCATGACGGGGCGCCGCCAGCGCATGGGACATCTGTTCGCCCTGCTTTATCTGCTGGCCATGCTGTTGTTGGGGGTGGTGCCGCACCTGTTTGCCGATGTGCCGGGCAACCTGGCCTTGAACCTGATGACCCGTTACGGACTGCTTTTCGTGCCGCTGATGATTGCCGTGCTGCCGTGGGGAAAGCAGCAAGCCAAGCCTTTTTATGCCGTGGATTTCTTCTACAGCCTGATGCTGTTCCTGCTGGTGGTGGTGCTGGTGCTGGGCAGCTTCGCGGTGAAAATGATCAGCCAGAGCAATTACCCCATGGCGCTGGCGCAAACCCTGGTGGTGATCGCCGGGGCATTGTTTGCCCTGAGCTGGCTGTGGAATCCGCATGGCGGGTTTGCCGGCGGCGGACAGCTGATGTCGCGCTACCTGTTGAGCGTCGGCCTGCCCTTCGAGCGCTGGCTGCGCAATCTCGCCACGCTGGCGGAGCAGGAGCACGATGCCCAGGCGTTTCTGCGCCTCGCGCTCGACGATATTGCGGCCCTGCCCTGGGTGACGGGCGGGAAATGGCATGCGCCAGGCAGCGGCGGGGAGTTCGGCACGGTGTCCAAGTATTCGGTCGAGTTCACCTTCCACCGCGTCAACCTGGTGCTCTATACACGTTGGGCGCTCAGTCCGGCGATGATTCTCCATATCAAGTTGCTGACGCAGTTGCTGGGCTATTTTTACCAGGCCAAGCAGCGCGAGCAGGAGCAGAAATACAACGCTTATACGCAGGCGATCTTTGAAACCGGCGCGCGTCTTACCCATGACGTGAAAAACCTGCTGCAATCGCTGAAAACCCTGTGTGCCGCGGTGGAAAGCAGCGACCCGGCGCAGGCGCAGGCGCTGCAGGCACTGATGCAGCGGCAATTGCCGCAGATCGTGCAACGTCTGCAGCTGACGCTGGACAAGCTCAAGTCGCCCAAGGTGAATGCGGTGGAAGCGGTGGAACGCGTTTCCGCGCAATCCTGGTGGGAGTCCCTGCAGCAACGCTACGCCCAGGAGCGCGTCGAGTTCGGCGCTTACGATATGTCAGGGGGGCAGCATATCCATGTCCCAGGCGAATTGTTCGACAGCGCAGCGGACAACCTGCTGCAGAATGCGCTGGAGAAGCGCAAGGTGGAACGCGACCTGGTGATCCGCGTGGGATTTTCCTGCGAAGGCGGGGGGCGCCTGACTGTCTGCGACGATGGCAGCGGGCTGGATGAAACCCTGGTAGCCAGGCTGCTGAGTTCTCCGGTGCGCTCGGACAACGGCTTGGGGATCGGCCTTTATCAGGCCGGGCGTCTGGCGCGCCAGGCAGGTTATCAGCTGGCCTTGACCAGCAATCTTCCCGGGCGCGTGTGTTTCGAGCTCATTGGGGCAAGCTGAGCTTAGTCTTCCACTCGCGGATGTCGCGCGCGCCAGCGCGCCAGGCCGCCTTCCACCAGGGAATACACCGCCGGCACCACCACCAGGGTGAGCAGGGTGGAAGTAATCATGCCGCCGATGACCGCCACCGATAACGGGCCGTTGGTCTCAGCGCCTGCGCCCAGGCCCAGTGCCGCAGGGAGGAGTGCCAGGATGACCGTCATGGACGTCATCAGCACCGGCCGCATGCGGATCGGGCAGGCTTCGCGCAAGGCCTGGTCGATGCTTTGTCCTTCTCCGCGGCGCTGGTTGGTGAGGTCCACCAGCAGGATGGAATTTTTCGCCACCAGCCCGATCAGCAGCACCAGCCCGATCATGGAATAGATGTTCAGCGTATGGTTGAACAGCCATAAGGCCATGACGCCGCCGATAATGGCGAGCGGCTGCGCCACCATGATGATGAAAGGCTGGATGAAGGAGTTGAACTGGCTGGCGAGCACCATGTAGAGCAGCACCAGCGCCAGCGTGAAGGCAAACACCATGTAGCTCACGGTTTTCCCGAATTCCTCCGCTTCACCGACCATCTTGACGCTATAACCCATGGGCAGGATTTCAGCCGCCGCCGCCTGGACTTTGGTCACGCCCTCGCCCAGCGGCATGGTGGGCGTGGCGAAGAACTGCGCCGCATATTGCAGGTCCATGCGCCCGATGGTCGCGGCGCCGAGCGTTTTCCTGAAGTCGGCAACGGTGTCGAGGCGCACCAGTTCGCCGCTGGTGCTGCGCAGGTAAATTTTCGACAAATCCGAGGGCTGGGTGATTTCCCCGTCCTTGGATTTGAGCCGCACGAAGTAGCGTTCGCCGTTCCCCGGTTCGTCGTTGTAGCGCGCCACGTCGATGCCGCCGGTGAGCATGTTCACGGCCAGGGCCACTTCGCCGGCAGAAAGTCCGAGACTCGTCGCCCGTGTGCGATCGAGGTGCATCACCAGTTGCGGCAGATCGAGCTGCAGGTTCGTGTCGATGCGTCCCATGGCCGGGTCGTTGCTCAGCCTGGCGAGCAGCTGCTGGGAATACTTGGCCACTTCCTGCAGGTTGGGCCCGGAGACCACGAATTGCAGCGGTTCGCCGCGCAGCCCCCCGACGATCGGTACCAAAGCGGCAAAGGCGTGTACGCCCGGAACAAGTGCCAGTTCCTGGCGCAGGATGGGCATCAGTTCGTACTGTTTGAGCTTGCGCTCGTTGCGGTCGACCATGCGCACGTAGATGGACGCTTCATTTACCTGTCCCGCCTGCCCTAGGCCGATCGCCGAAAAATAGCTGGCGATCTCCTTATGCTTCGCCAGCACCGCTTCGACGGCCTTGAGACGGCCATCGGTGTAGTCGATGCTCGAACCGAGCGGCGCCTTGACCAGTACGATGAAGCGCCCCTCGTCCTCCTCCGGCACAAAAGTCTTGCCGACGTTGGCGAAGAACCAGCTCGAACCCAGCACGATGACCACGGTCAGAAACACGATTTTCCAGCGGTGCGTCAGGGCGTGGTTGAGCATCGCACGGTAAAAGTTGTCCATGTGATGAAAGAAGCCATCCAGCAGGCGATAGATCCAGCCATGTCTTTTCGCCACCTTGAGATAGCGCGAACACAGCATCGGGGTCAGCGTGAGCGAGACGAACAGCGAGACCAGCACGCCAAAAGTCACCACCACGGCAAAGGATTTGAAAAACTGGCCGATGATGCCGCCCATGAATATGACCGGCGCGAAGATGGACACCAGCGACAGTGAGGCGGCGATCACCGCGAATACGACCTCGCTGCTGCCGACTGCGGCGGCGCTGACCGGGTCCTTGTCGATAGTCTCGCGGTGGCGGAAGATGTTCTCCAGCACCACGATGGCGTCGTCCACCACCACGCCGATCAGCAGGAGCAGGGCCAGCAGGGTGAGAGAGTTGAAGGTGAAACCAGCGAAATACATCACTGCGATCGCACCGAGCAGCGATACCGGGATGGCCACGGCAATGATGAGGGTGGAGCGCAGGCTCTTGAGGAAGATCAGCACGATCAGCGCGGCCAGCAGCGTCCCTTCGATCAGGTGCTCCTGCAGTGCCTGGACCATGTCCTTGATGAATATGGCGTCGTTGGAGGCCAGCTGGATGGTCATGCCGGGCGGCAGTTGCGGGATGATTTCGTTGTCGAGGCGTTTCTGCACTGCGTCGATAATCGCCACGGTATTGCCGTTCGCCACCTTGACGATGCCGATGCCGACGGTGGGCTTGCCGTTGAAGCGCGCCATCTGGCGGTAGTCCGCCAGGCCGTCTTCGATCTCGGCAACCTGGCCCAGCTTGATCGGCGCGCCATCGCGGTAGGCGACGATCAGTTGCTCGAGCAGTTCCGGCTTGTGGAACTCCATGTCCAGTTTCAGCAA
>JBDKRR010000369.1:0-12623 GCA_039683315.1 Sulfuricella sp. | reverse complement strand
CCGGCCTGTGGCGGCGTTGCTCATCCTCGCAATAGGCGCGGCTATTGCTGTGGTTCGCGCCTTGCCACAGACCGGAATCCATCGTTTTCATCATGTTCCTTGATTTACGAAGCAGACCACTAGCGGGCATATCCGATCGATTTCAGGGCGTCGAAGAGTTTTTCAGACAGTAATTTGTGGCCCGAGGCATTCGGGTGCAGGGAGTCGCCCTTCATCTGAGGATCGGAAAGCACGTCGGCGAGCGCGTCTTCAATCAGCGGAACGTGGTGCGCATCGGCCACTTCCTGGTAGAAATCGGCCGCGGACAGACTATGAAACGCGGCACCCGCAACGCTCGGTTTCGGCGTGGCAAGCAGAACCGCCTTTGCGCCGTGGGCCTTTATTTGCGCGAGTATCTGTCCCAGGTTGGCGACCGTCTCTTCCTGAGGGATGCGGCGCAACATGTCGTTTCCGCCCAGTGTGACCAGGACGAGAACAGGCTTGTGTTCCTCGAGCAGTGCCGGCAAACGCTGCAAGGCATCCGCGCTGGTGTCGCCGCTTACTCCGCCATTGATTACATGCCACCCCGTCCTTTTCGCCAACAGGCTGGGCCACGCCTCGTCGGGAGCCACGCCGTTCCCCGCGGTCAGGCTGTCGCCCAGTGCCAGAACCTGGCTGCCGGGAAGAAATGCCTCTTCCTTTGCCTTGCCGCAGGCGGCGACAAGGACGATGGCGACGATCAGGAAAACGAAGTGTCGCATCGTGCCCGGACGGTCTGCTGCGTTCATGTCGGAATTCCTGTGCTCGGCGTCTAAGTGATTTATGTTTTTCGCAGGGGGTCAAGCAGGGAAGCTAGGCCGTTGTGGTCCAACTCCTGCATCAGCGCCAGGAGGCGGCCGATTTCGCCGGAGGGAAAACCTTCGCGGGCAAACCAGTTGAGGTACTGTCCGGGCAGGTCGGCAATCAGGCACCCCTTGTGCTTGCCATAGGGCATGACGGTGGTTACCAGGCGCTGTAAATCTTCGGGCTGCATCGCTGTGTGATTCCTCAGGTTGTCTGGCGCCTGCTCAAGGCGCGATCTGTAGTTGTCTGTCATCGAGCAGCAGATAGCGGGCGAAGCGGCCTTCGTCCCGGCTGCCGTCGTCGCTGACGATAATGATGCGTTGCTGGCCGTCGATCACGGCGGAACTGACTCCTTCCGCGTGCTCGAAGCCATGCAAGCCGGAAACGCTGACGCTTCGTGCCGGCTCGCCGCGACGGCCGCTCCAGAACCAGAGCTGGAATTGCACCTGTTCGCGTGCGACGGGACCGCTGATCACAAGATAGCCGCCAAGGGAGGGTAGGTAGGCCATGCCGCGAATCCCGTTCCCGCCGAGGTCCAGCGTTGTCAGGGTGGCCGAGACCCGTGGAGGCTCGCCCGCGTCGAAAATCGCGGCGGGGTTTTCGAGCTCGGCAATGATGGCCCGCTTGTCGAGCAAGGGGCTGCGCAAGCCGATCAGCAGGCGCTGCTGGTCAGGGGTGATTTCCAGTGCCTCGATATTGAGCCCGCCTTCGTTCTTGACGTCTCGTATCCCGGCGGCCTCCGCCAGCGCCGGGTGCGCCGCCACCAAGGCGGGCTTCAGCCCCCTGACCACCATCGGCGCGACCACGCGGTCACCCTCGATGCGGAAGCGGACCAGCTTGTCACGGGACTTTTTCTCTTCGCCCTCGCTGTTGCGCGAGTGCGAGGTGAGGGCGTAGATATGCCCCGACCGGTCGAGCGTGATGCCCTCAAGATCATCCAGCTTGCGGAAATCGTCGTCGGCACCCGGCGCCCCCCGGTCCAGCGGAGCGGTGCTGATGCTCCCGTCGGCGCCGATCCTGACCAGGCTGAACGGGTGCTGCTTTTCATCTTCGACAACCAGGAAACGCCCGTCCGGAAGCTGCTGGATAGCGGATGGTTCATGGATGCCGGTCAGGGTCAGGAACATGAGAATGTTGTTCAGCATCATTTTTCATCCTTGCCGATTCGATCGTTGAGTAGGTGTTGATAGACTTTAAGGTCCGGCATGGAAAAGCAGCAGAAAATCACCTCGCGCAGCGAAGGGCATCCCGGCAATGCGGAGCGAACGCTCTCGACGGCAACCGCGGCGGCGAGCGCTTTGGGGTAGCCGTAGACGCCGGTGCTGATGCCGGGAAACGCGATGCTTTCCAGCTCAAGTTTTGACGCTATTTCCAGCGAGCGACGATAACAGGAGGCCAGAATTGCGGCTTCACCGCTGGCCCCGCCATGCCACACGGGTCCGACGGTGTGAATGACGTATTTGGCCGGCAACCGGTAGCCTTTGGTGAGCTTCGCGTCGCCCGGTTCGCATCCGCCGAGCGTGAGGCATTCCTCAAGCAGTTCGGGGCCTGCAGCCCGGTGGATTGCCCCATCGACGCCGCCCCCACCCAGCAACGACGAGTTTGCGGCGTTGACGATGGCGTCGACCGCCAAAGTGGTGATGTCGGCTTGCAGGGCGCGCAATAAGGCTGTCATGGCAATGGCTGCGAGTGTGTAAATTTGGAAGGCTGCTCCGCACATTGTTACATAGTGCTGTTGTGGCGCACGCCACTTTTTTGATGGGCAATTCTTTCGCGTCAGGCCGGAATTGGGCATGATACGGAGCTCGGGGAAGGCTTCCAGAAACGGTCGAAGAACATGATTGGATTGATACAGCGCGTCAGCAGCGCGAACGTGGTGGTGGACGGCCAGGCCGTGGGCGAAATCGGGCGCGGTCTGCTGGTGCTGCTCGGTGTCGAGAAGCACGACGATGAAACGACAGCCCGACGCCTGCTCGAGCGCATCCTGGGATACCGCGTTTTCCCGGATGCGGAGGGCAAAATGAACCTGTCGCTGACGGACATCGGCGGCGAATTGCTGCTGGTGCCGCAATTCACGTTGGCCGCGGATACCCGCAAGGGCACGCGCCCCAGCTTTTCATCCGCCGCGGCGCCGGATATGGGCAAGTCGCTGTTCGAATATTTCGTGGCGGCGGCGCGGGAATGCCATGGCAAGGTTGCGACCGGGGTGTTCGGCGCGGATATGCAGGTGAGCCTGGTCAACGATGGCCCGGTGACTTTCTGGCTTCAGGTGGGCGCGTCATGAGACTGGGCATCGACCTCGGCGGCACCAAGATCGAAATCGTCGCGCTCGACGACGAGGGCGTGGAACGCTTGCGCCGGCGCGTGCCCACGCCGCGCGGGGACTATGCCGCCACCTTGCAGGCGATTGCCGGCCTGGTTCAGGAGGCGGAGGCGGAACTGGGGCAATGCGGCAAGGTTGGGATCGGCACGCCCGGCGCTATTTCCAGGGCCACCGGCCGGCTCAAGAACTCCAACTCGGTGCATCTCAACGGCCAGCCGATTCTCCAGGATATGGAAGCCTTGCTGGGGCGCCCGGTGAAAATCAGCAACGACGCCAACTGCTTTGCCCTTTCCGAAGCGACGGACGGGGCGGCGGCAGGTGCTGCGGTGGTGTTCGGCGTGATCATCGGCACCGGCACCGGTGCGGGCATCGTGGTCGACGGCAAGGTCCTCACCGGGGCCAACGGCATCGCCGGCGAATGGGGGCACAACCCCTTGCCCTGGGCGGAAGCGCAGGAGCTTCCCGGCCCGCAATGCTACTGCGGCCGCCGCGGGTGCATCGAGACCTTTCTCTCCGGGCCGGGCATGGTGAAGCTGCACCAGCAGGATACGGGCGAAACCCTGAGCCCGGAGGAAATCGTGGCGCGGGCCTTTGCCGGCGATCTCGCCTGCGAACACAGCCTGCGGGCCTACGAAAACCGCCTGGCCCGTTCCCTGGCGCACGTCATCAACATCCTCGACCCGGACGTCATCGTCCTCGGCGGCGGGATGTCCAACATCGAGCGGCTGTACACGCGTGTTCCCGAGATATGGGGGCGCTGGGTGTTTTCCGACCGGGTGGATACCCGGCTGGTGCGCCACCGTTTCGGTGATTCCAGCGGGGTGCGCGGCGCTGCCTGGCTATAGGCAACGCGTCTTTCTTTAAACCCGCTTCGCCAGCTCGACCGCGATGCCGATATAGTTGCCCGGCGTCATCTGCAGCAGGCGCTGTTTCTCGCCTTCGGGGATCGCCAGGTTCCGGATGAAGGCGTGCAGCGTGTCGCGATTGATGCCGCTCTTGCCGCGCGTGAGTTCCTTCAGCTGCTCGTAGGGATTGGCCACGCCGTAGCGGCGCATCACGGTCTGGATCGGTTCGGCGAGCACTTCCCAGTTGTGGTCGAGGTCGTCGTCGAGGCGCTGCGGGTTCACTTCCAGCTTGCCCAGGCCGCGCACGGCGGATTCGTAGCCGAGCAGGGCATAGCCGAGGCCCACGCCCATGTTGCGCAGCACGGTGGAATCGGTGAGGTCGCGCTGCCAGCGCGAAATCGGCAGTTTTTCCGAGAGGTGGCGCAGCAGCGCGTTGGCCAGCCCGAGGTTGCCTTCCGAGTTTTCGAAGTCGATCGGGTTGACCTTGTGCGGCATGGTGGAGGAACCCACTTCGCCTGCCTTGACCTTCTGCTTGAAGTAGCCGAGCGAAATATAGCCCCACACGTCGCGGTCCATGTCGACCAGGATGGTGTTGGCGCGGCCGAAAGCGTCGAACAGCTCGGCCATGTAGTCGTGCGGCTCGATCTGGATGGTGTAGGGGTTGAACGTCAGGCCCAGGCCTTCGACGAATGCCTTGGCGAACTTCTCCCAGTCGATTTCCGGGTAGGCGGACAGGTGCGCGTTGTAGTTGCCTACCGCGCCGTTGATCTTGCCGAGGATTTCCACGCCGGCGATGCGCGCTTTCTGGCGCTCCAGGCGGAACACCGCGTTGGCCAGTTCCTTGCCCACCGTGGTGGGCGAAGCGGGCTGACCGTGGGTGCGCGACAGCATGGGCTGGGCGGCGAGGCCGTGCGCCAGTTCGCGCAGGCGGGCGATGACTTTTTCCAGGCCCGGCAGCATCACGCCGTCGCGCGCCGATTTCAGCATCAGGGCGTGCGACAGGTTGTTGATGTCCTCGGAAGTGCAGGCGAAGTGGATGAACTCGCTCACCTTCATCACTTCGGCGTTGCCGGCGAGCTTGTCCTTGAGCCAGTATTCGACGGCCTTCACGTCGTGGTTGGTGGTCTTCTCGATGTCCTTCACCGCCTGCGCGTCGGCTTCCGAGAAGCCCGTGACCAGCTGGTCCAGCTCGGCCACGGTGGCGGCGGAGAAGGGCGGCACTTCGGCGATGGCAGCCTCGCGGCTCAAAGCCTTGAGCCATTCCACTTCCACCAGCACGCGGTGGTGGATCAGGCCGAACTCGCTGAAATAGGGACGCAGGCCGTCGATTTTGCTGTGGTAGCGCCCGTCGAGGGGAGACAGCGCGGTGAGGGTGGAAAGACTCATGAATAGCTCCTTGAACAATCGCGCAATTTTAGCATGAGCCCGGCGGAAAACCGCCGGTGACAGGCGCAAGCGACGAGCGCGTCAGCCCAGCTTGCGGTACAGCGTGCGTTCGCTCATGCCCAGACGGCGGGCCAGTTCGCGCTTGTCGCCGCCCAGTTTTTGCAACGCCTGGCGCACATAACGCCGTTCGACTTCTTCCAGCGGCAGTATTTCCTCGCCTGTTTCTTCCCCGGCCGTTTGCGCCGGTGTCGGCGTATTGCGGGCCAGGGCCGGTCCAGTCGGCAAATGCCGTCCATCGATGGTGTCTCCGTCCGCAAGCAATATCGCCCGCTCCAGCAGGTTGCGCAGTTCCCGCACGTTGCCCGGATAGCTGTATTGCATGAGCTGCACGGCGGCGGCTTCGGTCAAATGCAGGGGGCGGTCCGGCGCCAGGCGTTCGAGCATGATGTTTGCCAGCAGTGGGATGTCCTCGCGCCGCTCGCGCAATGCGGGCAGGTGGACGGGGAAGGCGGCGATGCGGTAGTAGAGGTCGCGGCGGAAAGTGCCGGCGTCCATCATCTCTTCCAGGTTGCGGTGGGTGGCGGCGACCAGGCGGAAATCGGCGCGCAGGGTTTCCACTCCGCCGACCCGGCGGAAAGTGCCGGATTCCAGCAGGCGCAGCAGTTTCACCTGCAAATGCAGGGGAATGTCGCCCAGTTCGTCGAGGAACAGGGTGCCGCCGGCTGCTGCTTCGACCAGCCCGGTCTTGCGCCGGGTGGCGCCGGTAAAGGCGCCTTTTTCATAGCCGAACAGTTCCGACTCGAACAGGCTCTCCGTCATGCCGGAGCAGTCCACCGGCACGAAAGGCTTGTTGCGCCTGGGGCTCAGGGCATGCAGCGCGAGCGCGGCGAGTTCCTTGCCGGTGCCGGACTCGCCCAGCAGCAGCACCGGCGTCATGGCCGGCGCGGCGCGGTTGATGAGCGCCAGCATCTGGGTGAAGGCGGGGGAGCGCCCCTCCATGCCCAGGGCGCCCGGCTGGTCGCCGGTCTCGTGCAGGAAGCGCATGGTTTCCACGAAATAGGCCAGCTTGCCCTGCTCGTCCTGAATGGGGATCAGTTCCACATCCACGTACTCTTCCCCGCGCGGCGTGTGGTGCAGATGCAGCACGCGGCCGGGCCGGCGCGTCGTCATCGCGGTCTGGAGCGGGCAGGATTCGCCGCACTGGTCGCAGGGTTTGTCGTAATGGTGGGAAATCTCGTAGCAGGTGCGGCCCAGGATGGCGCGCGGGTTGCCGAAAGCATGGCGGTAGGCGGCATTGGACGAAACAATGCGGTAATCCTGGCCCACCAGGATGCGCGGTTCGGGCAGTGCGTCGAGGAGGGACTGCAGTTCCCGGGGAACTGTGGTTGTTTTGTCATTCATGTCAAAACATGCTTGCCTTTTTTGTCATATATGTCAATACGGATGTGCAGGCTTGGCTGTATTACTCTGTCTCCGTATCTGTTAATTTTCCCCTCGATGGTTTTAATACGCGGGTCTCGCATTCGCACAGCAAAACTGGCACGCACATTGCTGTTACCGCGTTACATGATTCAGGAGCCGTGAAATGGATACCGTTTTTTCCTCATCGCCAGTGGCTAGAAATCAGCCTCATGCTGATTCTCAAGACTTCGTGTTGTCTGGCATAGGGAAGCCATGACGCGCGCAAGCTGCTTCGCTCTGTCAGGACTGCGGGAGCTGTTTCCGTGCTGACCCTGGCGCTGTGGCTGGCCGGCGTGGCGCTTGCCCTGGCGGGCTTCCACGGCCTGATTCGCTGGAGTTTGCGGGCGTCGCGCGTGGTCGAGCGGGAAACGCCGGGAAAATTCGGGCTGGCGTATGAGGAAGCGCGGATTCCGGGCGCGGGCGGCAAGTCCCTGTTCGGCTGGCTGGTTCCCTCCGCCGCCGGGGAAGGCGCGCCGGCCCTGGTGATCTTGCACGGCTGGGGCGGCAATGCGGAAACCATGCTGCCGCTGGTCCCCGCGTTGCACCGCGCGGGGTTCGCGCTGCTGCTGATCGATGCGCGTAACCACGGCAGAAGCGATGCCGATACTTTCTCGTCGCTGCCCCGTTTTGCCGAAGACCTCGACCACGCGCTCGACTGGATGAAAACCAGGCGCGGCGTGAACCCGGATCGTCTGGGCGTGGTCGGCCATTCGGTCGGCGCGGCCGCCGCGCTGCTTGCCGCATCGCGGCGCCATGACCTGTCCGCCGTGGTGAGCATTGCCGCCTTCGCGCACCCTGCCGGCATGATGCGCCGCCTTCTGAAGTCGTGGCGCATACCCTACCTGCCTTTCGGCTGGTATGTGCTGCGCTACGTGCAAAGGGTGATCGGCTACCGTTTCGACGACATCGCGCCGCTCAGCACCATCGTCCGTGTCCGCTGCCCGGTGCTCCTGGTGCACGGCACGGAGGACGTCACCGTGCCCGTGGCGGAAGCCGAGCTGCTGCATGCGCGGCTTGGCACGGGCCAAGGTCGTTTGCTGCTGGTGAAGGGCAGCCACGACAGTTATGAGGAACTGGACAGGCAAATCGGCGACGTGATCGATTTCCTCGACAGCGCGCTGAAACCGGGTAATCCACCCGATAGCGCAAACAAGCCGGCATCGAGGAGTAGCACATGATTCAAGGAAAACCGATCGGCAAGATTCTGCTCGCCGTGATTGCGTTGCTGGCGCTTTACTGGTTCGGGCTGCGCACCGATCCCAAGGTGGCGGCGCTCAACCAGGCGGTCGAGGCAAAGGCCAGCCCGGCCTTGCGCGGCTACCCTTACCCGTTTCAGGTGCTGCGCCTCGAAGGTACGGTGGCGGTGATGGCGACGCCGCGCTCTCCGGCGGTGCCGGTGTACCGCATGATCGGCGCGCTTTACCCCGCGCTCGCCGGGAAGTCGCCGGACAACCCGGATTTCGTCGCGGCGGAAAAGGAGCTGGCGAAGGCCCAGTCGGAAGCGAGAAAGATCGTGCTCGAACAGCCCGGCGTGACCGAAGTGAAATGGGAGCTGGACCAGAATTGGCTGATCAGTCACGGGATTTCTTTGGAATGAACGAGAAGCGCGAACATCGCCACGGCGCAGCAACGACCGTTTATCAACCCGCATTAGGAGCGGACATGAAACAAACCCTGCTGCAGGAAAAATACCCCATTCTCGTTTCCGAGATCGGCAAGCACGAGACCGCCTGCCAGACCTTGGACGCGGTGGTGGACTACTTGAAGGCAAAGATTGCCGAGAATCCCAAGGTGCAGTTCATCGGCGTGTTCGACCATTACGCCCACACCAGAAATATCGGCGGCGAAATCGCGCCGGGCATCCAGGGAGCGGTGGACGTGATCTTCTGCTTCGGTTTCGCCCTGCCCAATCCGCAGGTGCTGGCGGTGCGGCCGCGTTCCATCGGCGTGGCCGACCTGGGTGACAAATTCGTGGTGAGCTTCATGGAAGCCCCCATGAAGCCCGCCAACGAAGCCATGGAGGCCTGGGTAAAAGGCTTGCGGGAGCAGGTTCGCGCATGAGAAGGCGCATCTGGTAACGACGAACGAAGCATATTTTGAGGAAGTGACATGCAAGCAATCAATCAACCCGCCGCCACCCCGTACCAGCGCATCGGCGGCGATGCGGCGATCCGCAAACTGGTCGACCGGTTCTATGAGTTGATGGACGAACTGCCGGAGGCCTATACCGCGCGCAAGATCCATCCGGCCGACCTCACCGAATCCGGCAACAAGTTTTTCGATTTTCTCTCCGGCTGGCTGGGCGGCCCGCAGCGTTTTGTGGAGAAATACGGCCACCCCATGCTGCGGCGCCGCCATTTGCCCTACGCCATCGGCCCGGAAGAGCGCGACCAGTGGCTCATGTGCATGAAGCAGGCGCTGGAAGAAACGGTGGAGGATGTCGCGCTGCGCGACGCCTTGTACGCCCAGTTCGCCCAGCTCGGCGAACACATGCGCAACCGGGGCGGGGATATTCAAGCCTGCGGGCATGGCTGAACGCAAGGCAACGCTCCCGCTCACGATAACTGAACACACAAACCTCAATAGGAAAACACCATGAAAAAATCCCTCATTCTCGCTCTGCTGCTCACCGGTTGCGCCACGCCCGGAACCGTGACGCAAAAACCCGACCCCAAACAGGTCGATGAAATGCGCGCTACCGCCAAAACCCTGGCCACCCAACTTGGCGGCAAGCTCAAGGCGGAAATGGAAGCCAATGGTCCTGCAGCCGCTGTCGGTGTGTGCAAGAAAATAGCGCCGCAAATCGCTGCTGATTTGTCCAAACAGACCGGATGGCAAGTGGGCCGCGTCGGGACCCGCTTACGCAATGCCGAAACGGGCACCCCCGATGCCTGGAATGCCAAGGCGCTGGCGGAATTCTCGCAGCGCATGAAGCAGGGCGAAAAACCCGACACGATGGAACTGGCCGAAGTCGTCGCCGAACCTTCCGGGAAGTATCTGCGTTACGCCAAAGCCATCGCGGTGCAGCCCATATGCCTCACCTGCCACGGTTCGCCCAAGGACATTCCAGAGGGCGTAAAAGCCCGCCTGCAGGCCGAATACCCGATGGACAAGGCGACGGGGTACAGCCTGGGCGAATTGCGCGGGGCAGTGGTGGTCGAGCGGCCGCTGTAACCATGCTCCTGGCGCTCATTTTCGGTCTCTTGGGCAGCGTTGGCGCCATCCTTGGCGCCGCGCTGTTGCTGGTGTTCCCGGACACGCTGCGGCAAAAACTGCTTCCCTGCCTGCTGTCCTACGCCACCGGCACCCTGCTGGGCGCCGCCTTCCTGGGCATGCTTCCCAAGAGTCTGGAACTGGCGCCACCCCTGGCCATAACCTGTACGGTACTGGCCGGGCTCATCGCCTTCTTTATTCTGGAGAAACTGGTCATCTGGCGTCACTGCCACGATGAAACTTGCGAGGAGCACAGCCACCAGGGCGGGGTGCTCATCCTGGTGGGCGATGCGTTCCACAACTTCGTGGACGGCGTGGTGATCGCAGCCGCCTTCCTCACATCGGTTCCCATGGGAATCGCCGCCGCACTGGCGGTCATCGCGCACGAAATACCCCAGGAGCTGGGCGATTTTGCCATTTTGCTGCACGGCGGATTCAGCAAGGCACGGGCCTTCGCCTACAACCTGCTGTCCTCGCTCGCCACCTTGCCCGGCGTGCTGTTGGGCTGGTTCTGGCTGGCCGAGGTGCGCCAGGCCATCCCCTATGTCCTCGCCGTTTCAGCCGCCAGCTTTATTTACATTGCCGTGGCCGACCTGGTGCCCGGACTGCATCGCCACACCGGCGCCGGGGCGGTGGCCAGCCAGACGCTGCTGATCCTGGCAGGTGTTGGTACCATTGCATTTTTCCGTTTCGGGCACTGAGCAACCATGGAAATCACCTTCGGCCCCGTTCCCTCGCGCCGTCTCGGCCGCAGCCTGGGGATCAACAACATCCCGCCCAAGCATTGCAGCTACTCGTGCATCTATTGCCAGGTTGGCCCGACGGCTGCCCAGGAGATCGCTCCACGCGCCTTCTACCCGGCGGAGATGATTTTCCGGCAGGTCAGCCAGCGTCTGGAGGCGGTGCGCGCCCAGGGCGAGGCGGTGGATTACCTCACCTTCGTGCCGGACGGCGAGCCGACTCTGGATGTCAACCTGGGCGAATCCATCGACGCGCTGCGCCCGCTTGGCCTGCCCATCGCAGTGATCAGCAACGCCTCGCTGATCTGGCGGCCGGAGGTGCGCGAGGCGCTGGGTCGGGCCGACTGGGTCAGCGTCAAGGTGGATAGCGTCGACGAGAGCACCTGGCGACGCATCAACCAGCCGCACCCGGATTTGAAGCTGCCCGACATCCTCGACGGCATCCGCACCTTCGCGAGGAATTTTGCTGGTACCCTGGTGAGTGAAACCATGCTTCTGGCCGGCATCAACGATAGCCCGGATGCTCTGATGAAGCTGGGGCGATACCTGCGTGACACCGGCGTCGTCCGCGCTTACCTGGCCATCCCCCATCGCCCGCCAGCCGTTGCCGGGGTGCGTGGGCCGGATGAGGCAGTGATCACCCATGCTCACCAGATGTTCCATGGCCTCGGCCTCGACGTGGAACTCCTGACCGCTTACGAGGGCGATACCTTCGCTTTCAGCGGCGATCTGCATCGCGACATCCTGGCCATCACCGCCGTTCACCCCCTGCGGGAATCCGCCCTGCGCGCCCTGGTGCTCAGGGCGGGTGGAGACATGGCGATGATCCGGGCGCTCGTCGATGCCGGCGAACTGAAGCCGGTGGACTATGCCGGCGAAACTTTTTATGTCCGCCGCCTGAGCGGACCCGCCACCTGATTTCTTTCTCCAACGCGAGGATATACGACATGACCGACGACAGCGCCCGCCTGAAAAATTTCCCCATCTCATGGTTCGCCATGATCATGGGCATGACCGGCTTCAGTATCGCCTGGAACCGAGCCGAGCATATTTTCGACACCGGTTTTTGCGTCAGCTCGGTGCTGCTGGGCGTCGCCAGCATCCTGTTCGTCGTGCTGGCGGCGATCTATGCCGCCAAGATCGTCAAATATCCGCAAGACGTGCTGGGCGAGATTCGCCACCCGGTCAAGCTGGCCTTCGTGCCGACTTTCTCCATCGGCCTGCTGCTCCTGTCCATCGCCTACCTGCACATCGCGCCCGCGCTTTCCTTCTGGCTATGGACGGTGGGTGCCGTGCTGCACCTGGCCATCACGCTCTACGTGCTTTCTTCCTGGATTCACCACACCAAGTACGAGATCGCCCACCTCAACCCGGCCTGGTTCATCCCGGTGGTGGGCAACATCCTGGTGCCGGTGGCCGGCGTGTACCACGCCTCGCCCGAGATTTCCTGGTTCTTTTTCAGCCTGGGGCTGTTCTTCTGGCCGATACTCACCGCCATCATCTTCTATCGCCTGATCTTCCACGGCAGCCTGCCGGAGCGTTTCATGCCCACCCTGTTCATCTTCATCGCCCCGCCGGCGGTGGGTTTCATTTCCTGGTTCAACCTCACCGGCGGGGTGGACGCCTTCGCCCGCGTGCTCTACTTCGTGGGGCTGTTCTTCACGCTCCTGCTGCTGAGCCAGTTCAATTATTTCCGCCGCCTCAAGTTCTTCCTCTCCTGGTGGGCCTATTCCTTCCCCATCGCCGCCATCACCATCGCCACGCTCATCATGGCCAAGGCAACCGGGCTTGCGCTCTACACCTGGCTCGCCGCCGGGCTGCTCGGTGTGCTCA
>JBDKRR010000368.1:0-9627 GCA_039683315.1 Sulfuricella sp. | reverse complement strand
CCGCTTACCTGTACCGCGTTTTCCGCTTTACGCGGCTGGGCGCTGCCCCTGTTGCTCCCGTGCGCTTTCCTCTTGCCGTCCCCGGCCGACGCGCGGGACATCCTGATCGGACAGTCGATCGACATTTCCGGCCCGCTCGGCGATATCGGCAAGGATTATCTCGCCGGGGCCAAGGTTTATTTCGATTACATCAATTCGACCGGTGGCATCCATGGCCGGAAAATTGTCCACATCGCCGTGGACAACGGTGGATCGGCGGAAAAATCGGCCCAGATCAGCAGGAATTTTCTCGCCAAACAGAATGTCGACATTCTTTTCGGCTATTTCGGCGAAGGCAGCATGGACGAGCTGTTGCGCAACCCCGAGTTCGAAACCTCGAAGATCCCCCTGGTGGCACCGCTATCCGGCATCGAACTGAAACGGGGCAACGACCACATATTTTTTGTCCGCCCGAGCTACGCCAGCGAGGCGCGGAAACTGGTGGGCCATTTCCTCAGCCTGGGGATCACTCGTTTTGCGGCGGTGTACGCCGCGGACAGTTACGGCAGCTCGGCTTTGGCCGCCGTCGAAGGCGCGCTGAAAAGCAAGAACATGGCCCTGATGGGCAAGTACCCGGTCGGCCAGGAACAGGCCGGGCTCGATGCCGCGATCAAATCGACTCTTGCCAGCAAGCCCCAGGCCATCATCGTGATCCTGGAAACCTTGCCCGCTGCGCAGTTCATCAAGGCATACCGGCAAGTGGACGCGGGGACCTATATTTTCGGCCTCTCCATGATCAACCACCAGACCTTGTTCGAGATCGCCGGCAAGGACCTGGCCGCCGGCGTCATGCTCTCCGAAGTCGTGCCGCATCCGAGCAACTGGTCCGTTCCCGTCGTCGCCGAGCACCGCAAGATCATGGAGATTTACCGTGACGAAGCGCCTTCCCACCTCACGCTGGAAGGCTTCATCGCCGCGAAGATGCTGGTCAGCGCGCTCAGGAACATCGGCAAGGACTTCACGCCGGCGCAACTGACGGCTGCGCTGAAAGAGACGAAAAGCATGGATATCGGCGGCTTCTACCTGGAGTTTTCCCCCTTGAGCAACCGGGGCTCCAGATACGTCGACATCAACGTCATTACCAGGAAAGGCCGGCTGCTGAACTAGGGGGAACCGCTTGCAGCGATGCGGGCCGGCTTTCACCTGCGCATGCTTACCCCGCTGCCTGCCGCACCGGAAGCCATATCCTGAACGTCGTACCCTTGCCGACTTCGCTTTCCACCTCGATCTTGCCGTGGTGCTTTTCGACGATGCCGTAGGACAGCGATAGCCCCAGCCCGGTACCCTTGCCTACCGGCTTGGTGGTGAAGAACGGGTCGAAGATGCGCTTGAGGTTTTCCGGCGCGATGCCGTTGCCGTTGTCGGATATCTCGACCCACACCTTGTCGTCTTTCGTCCCGCTGCGGATGGTGATGCGCCCGTGGCCATCCGGGCCGATGGCGTGGGAGGCGTTGACCAGGACGTTCATGAACACCTGGTTGAGCTGGTGCGCGAGGCATTCCACCTGGGGAAGCTCGCCGTACTCCTTGACCACTTCGGCGTTGTACTTGATCTCGTTGTGCACCACGTTGAGCGTGCTGTCGATGCCACTGTGCAGGTCGACCCACTGCCATTCGGCTTCGTCGACGTGGGAGAAGTCCTTGAGATCCTGCACGATGCGCTTCACGCGCGCGATGCCGTCGGTGGACTCCTTGAGCAGTTCGAGGATGTCCTGCTTGATGAATTCCCAGTCCGCCTCCCGCTTCAGGGAACGAATTTCCTCCAGGATGGGCTGGTCTCCCAGCTCGCATTCGGCACGCTCGCAGGCGGCCAGCACGCGGAACAGGGTTTCGATGTATTTTTCCAGGCTGCCGAGGTTGGAGTTGACGTAGCCGATGGGGTTGTTGATTTCGTGCGCCACGCCCGCCGCCAGCTGGCCGATGGAGGCCATTTTCTCCGATTGCAGCAGCTGGTTGTGGGCTTCCTCCAGCTTCCTGATCAGGGCCTTCTGCTCCTCCGTCTCCCACTGCAGCACGCCCATGAGTTCGTTGAACGATTTCGCGGTCTGGCCTAGCTCGTCGCGGCTGGTGATAGGAACGCGCTTGGAATAGTCCGATGAATGTTCGATTTCGCCGATGGTCGTCTGCATCAGGTTCAGGCGGCTGGCGATGGAGTGAATGGTGCCGTAAGACTGCCCGGCACCGATGGCCAGTCCCAGCAGCAGGGTGATCAGCACCAGCGTCCGGGTGGTGGTGTTTGATCGGCTGGTTTTCTCGAAGGAATCCCTGGCGGTCTCTTTCTCGTAGCGCATCAGGTTCAGCAGCGCGTCACGGGCAGCGGCAAATTTTTTCGCCGACTCCGCTTTCATGAAGCTGCTTGCTGTTTCGTAGTCGCCGCTGCGCGCCAGTGCTACGGTTTTATTCCCGGATTCAGCATAGTCTTTCCAGGCCTGCTCGAAGTTCGCGGCCTGCTCCTTTACCTCCGCGGAAACCACTGCGGCCCGGTAATCGCCCCATATCCGGTTCAATTGCTCGTTGACCTTTTCCACCGCCTGGAAGTGCACGTCCGCGGCGCTGGAACTGTCCGCGCTCATGCCCGTGATGACGTTGGCGCGCGACTGGTAGACCACGTCGAGCACCTCCCCCAGCTGCACCAGGGGAACGGTGTTGCTTTCATAAACCGAGCGCAGGCCTTCGCTGGTGCCGGACACCCCTCTCAGCCCCATGAAGCCCACGATCGTCAGCAGCACGAGCAGGCTGCTGGTCAGCATCATCAGTCTGGTGCTGATCTTGAAATTGTCGAACATGAATATTCACCCCTGTAGTTTCGCGATTATCCTTTATCGGCGTAATGCGAACCACAAATATTGGGGGAGAAGCCGGGGGAAACTGCTTTGGCGTGCAGAAAAATTTGGGGGGCAGCGCCGAATACTCTCGACGGTGAAAGCCGCCCCCTGGTCTCGACGCCTTCAGCGTGTCGAGAAGGTCATGCAGTTGGCTTCATTCTTGACCATTCCGACCTTGACGCTTTCCGCCATGCACTCGAAATCGTCGTTGAATTTGCAAATCGAGGTCTTGCAGGCGCCGATGCCGGCAATCTGCTCGGGATGGCTGGTGTGGCGCGGCCCCTTGAGGAATGTGTCGCAGCCGGGATGGATGCTGTCGCCGACGGTAATGGCGCGGGCGTGGCAGTTTTTGCTGACGTTGTACGCACAGGCGCTGACCTGGCACTCGGTAATGACGGGCATCTCGATCGTGATTCTTTTCATGGGTTCGACTCCTTATCGGGATTGGACAGGCCACGGAGCGGGCCTGACAGGGAATGTCCCCGGAAACAGGCGGGACACTTGCGGCAGCCAACGGAACGGTGTTCCATCGGCCCGCCGTACCCGGCAACCGGTTATGGCTGCGGGAAGTTCACAGCTTAAATGCTGCGCCGAATCATACAATTAGCAATTTCACCCAAATTACGCCGCGGGACAGTACGCCGGGTAGGGTGTCTACCTGCCCCACGCGGTGCGCCAACACCCGGCCACCGCGATCAGAAACCGATACCCAGAAGCCACAAAAATTTGGCTGATAACTGGACCTGCAGGTCCTATGCGTTTTATCAAAATTGTCGCATAATAACGCTGGCTTATCCGCCCGCAGATATGGACTCGACTCAGGCGAAGCGGCCGACGTGACAGTACCCCGAGTAGCCCCGCATGGGGGTTCATCAACCGTATTACGAAAAGGAAACAGACCGTGAAAGAAAACATCAAGACCTCCCGCCGCCAATTCCTTAAAATCGGCGGCGCCGCACTCGCCATGATCCCAGTGCTGTCCATGTCCGGCAACGCGATGGCCGCGCAGAATGCAGCAATGCGCACCTCCATGAAATACCAGGACAAGCCGCTGGGCGACAAGCACTGCGCAACCTGCATGCAGTTCGTTCCGGGCAAAACCCCCAAGGACCTTGGCGGCTGCAAGATTTTCGCCGGTGACACCGAGATTTCCCCTACTGGCTACTGCGTTGCCTGGGCAGCCATCCCCAAGAAATAATCGTTTATTTCGAGCAATCGAATTTAAAAAAGGCGCAAATTTGCGCCTTTTTTTATTGCCGCAAGCGGCGGGGCCGGGTCACGTGGATTACCCGCCTAGCGCTTTATCCAGATATTCCTTCACATACTTCACCAGTTCCGCGTCGCGATCGGTGAAGAAATGGTCGGTTTTCGGCGCCACGATCTGCGCGCTTTTTGCATTCGCCTTGAGCGAGGCCACACGCTTGGCGGCGCCTTTCAACACGATGGGAAGGTCATTCTCGCCGTACAGGTCGAGCACCGGGATGCCGAAGCCGCGGTAGGTCTCCGGCCCACCCATGCCGATCGCCACCCAGGCGTCCACCGGGTGGCCCTTGGCGCGGCTCAGATAGTAGTGGCTCATGCGTGAACCCATGCTGTGGGAAACGATGGCGACTTTCTTGTAGCCCTTGGCCTTCAGGAAGGCCACCGCCTGCTCCAGGCGCTGCGCCGCTTCGGGGAAGGTGGGCGGATAGTCCTCGCCCCTGGCCTCGTTTTTCAGCACCGGCATCTGCACCGACAGCGTGGTGTAGCCGGCGTCCGCCAGCTGGGTGCGCAGCACGCCGATCAGGTTCCAGTCGGGATGCACGCCCAGGCCGTGAACGATGACCAGCGCCACCTTGGCGTCGGGCACTTCGGTGAAGAGGGTGAGAAATTTATGGTTGCGCGCCTCCAGGTAGACCGGGTCGCCCGCCACGATGGTAGGCGTGACTTCGTCGGCCCATTTCTGTTCGCGCGCGTAATCGGCGCCCCAAGCCGTGCCGATGAGCAACTGCAAAGCCAGAATCCATAGCATGCGTGTCATTGTTTTCTCCTTTTTCAGTTCGCAACAGGTTCGCCAGAATACTGGCCCCGGAAATGAACCGCAACCGTCCTCTTCGAGGCAATGCCGCCTAGCGGAATTTATCCGAATCAAGCCTGGTCAAAGTTAAACAGCATTTACCTCGACCCGGAGGGCGCAGCATGAATACCCTGACAAAAGATCCGGTATGCGGGATGGAGGTAGCGCCTTCCCCGACCGCGAAACAGACGGTGTACCGGGGCATCAGCTATTACTTCTGCTCGGAGCAGTGCCTGCAACGCTTTCTCGCCAAACCCCTGCTCTATGTCGGCGAACCGGACCGGCAAGCACCCAAGCAACAGGGTGTAGAACTCATCAAGAAACGGCGCCTGCGCCTGGCCGCGCCTCTCTCGCCGGACCAGGCAGTCACGGTGGAAAAGGCTCTGCGCGGCGTGATGGGCATCAGGCACGTCGCGGCCCGGGGTGACGCGCTGGAAATCCACTATGACCTGCTGGAAACCTCGGCGGAGCTGATCGAGGAACAGCTGGCGTCCATCGGCGTGCAACTGGGGAACGGCTGGAACGAGCGCCTGCGGCGCGCCTTCGTGCATTACGAGGAAGAGAACGAGCTGGACAACCTTGCGGCGAACGACAAGCACTGCTGCGACGTGCGCAAGTGGTAGGCGCAGCTAGTCCGGCGATAACGCAATCGCGGGATAGAGCGAGCATTTCTCCACGCAATCGCAGCCCTGGGCGCCCCTGGTTTTCAGCAGGGTCTCGTATGCCGCGGCGGGCATGGGTTTGCCGATCAGGTAGCCCTGCAGCTGGTCGCACCCGCGGTTCCTGAGAAACGCCATCTGTTCCTCGGTCTCGATGCCTTCGGCCACCACTTCGAGACGGATGCTCTTGGCCAGCGCGATGATCATCTGCACGATCTGCGCATCGTCCCTGGAGCCGGGCAGGCCTTCGACGAAGCTGCGGTCGATCTTGAGCGTGTTCACCGGCAGGCGCTTCAGGTAGGAAAGGCTGGAGTAGCCCGTGCCAAAATCGTCCAGGGCGAGCGTGATGCCCATGGCCTGGCACTGTTTCAGGGTATTGACCGAGCGGTCCGGGTTGCGCAGCACCATGCTCTCCGTGAGTTCAAATTCGATCAGGCTGGTCGGCGTCCCGGTTTCCTTCAGGATGCGGTCGACCGATGCCACGAAAGCGTCCGATTCCAGTTGCAGTGCCGACAGGTTGATCGCTATTTTCCGTGTCGGAACCCCGTCGCTGCGCCAGCGACCGATCTGTTGGCACACCGAGCGGATGATCCATTCCCCGAGCGGGATGATGATGCCGTTCTCCTCCGCCAGCGGGATGAACTTGGCCGGCGACACCAGTCCATGCACCGGGTGGTTCCAGCGGATGAGCGCTTCGGCACCGCAGAAATCGTTGGTCGAGGCGCACAGCTTCGGCTGGTAATAGACCTCGAACTCGTTTCTCTGCAGCGCCTGGCGCAGGTCCTGCTCCAGCTGAATGCGCTCCAGCACCTTCTGGTTCATGGCTGCATCGAAATAGCGGAACTGGTTGCGGCCGGCGGCCTTGGCGGCGTACATCGCGGTGTCGGCGTGCTGCAGCAGCGTTTCCGGATTGTCGCCGTCGTTGGGGAAGACGCAGATACCCATCGAAGTGGTGACGTGAAAATCGGTGCCGTTGAGGTCCAGCGGCTGGGCGACCGCATCGATGATTTTCTGCGCAACGTGCGAGACGTCGTTCAGACTGTCCGGGTGTATCAGCAGCACCACGAATTCGTCGCCCCCGAGCCGCGCGACCGTGTCCGATGTCCTGATCACGCCCTGCAGCCGCTCGCCGATGGCGATCAGCAGCTTGTCGCCGCTGGCGTGGCCGAGCGAGTCGTTGACCCACTTGAAGTTGTCGAGATCGAGGAACAGCAGGCCGACATGCCGCTGTTCCCGGCTCGACAGGGTGATCGCGCCGCCGAGCCGGTCCAGCAGCAGCTTGCGGTTGGGCAGACCGGTGAGCGTGTCGTGCGTAGCGAGGTGGAGGACGCGCTGTTCGGCTTCCTTGCGCTCGGTGATGTCGGTGAAAGCGCCGACATAATTTGTGATCGCGCCGTCCGCGTCGCGCACGACAGCGATGCTGAGCCATTTGAGGTAGATCGTGCCATCCTTGCGCCGGTCGTGAACTTCTCCGCTCCAGTGCCCGCCTTCCATCAATTCCGCCCACATCTGGTGATAGAACGCGGGGCTTTCCTTGCCCGCGGAAAGCATTCTGGGGTCCTGGCCGAGTATTTCCGCCTCCGCATAACCCGTCAATTCCGTGAACGCCCGGTTGACCGCCAGGATGAGGTTGTGCCGGTCGGAAATCAGGATCGCCTCGCTGCTGTTGGCGAACACCATGGCGGCGAGGCGGCGCTGCGCCTCTTCCTGCAGCCGCTCCTCGTCGCGCTCGACGGTCTGCTGCACCATGTTTTCGAACGCCTGGCCGACCTGGTGGATTTCGTCGCTGTGTCCGGCCTTGGCGCTGTGTATCCATTGCCGCAGCCGTTCGGTCACGCCGCGCTGTTGCGAAAACTCCTCGACCGCCCCGCCGAGATCGCGGATGCGCCGCGCCTGGCGCATCAGCCAGGTACCCAGCGTAAGCCACAGGATGAAACCGTCGAACACCGGGATCACGCTCACCCCGAGCGCCAATTCGGTGCGCGAGAACAGGGCCTTGACCGGCGCATCGATGCGCAGCACGGTCTCATCGCCGCGCGCGCCACTCCACGGGACCTCACGCCGCTCGACGTCGTCGGAAACCAGCGGCTGGACAACCGACTGCTCCAGCCCGCGCTGACCAGTCGAGTTGGCCACGGGGATGGTATTGAACAACGCGGCGAGCGTCACGCCGGGCGTGCTGAGCTGTTGCAGCAGCGCGTTGTCCAGGCGGTAGAAAACGGCGAAGCGTCCCATGCCGGCATCGCCGAGCCAGATCGGCCCCGAGAAAATGCGGTAGAGATCGCCGGTAGCGGGATGGCGGTACCAGCCAGTGCTCTCCGCTTTTTTGAGCGGCACGGTGACGAGGTCCAGTTCGCTGCCGTAAGTGAACACCGGCGCGCGCTGCCTGTTCTCGATGACCAGGTGCTGGAAACGCCGGTTGGTGCCCTGCACCGTCATGAAAGCCTGGAGATTGATCACGGCCGACTCCGGGTTTTCCAGGATACGGGTGGTTTCGATGCGCACCTTGAAATCGCGGCTCTGCAGTTCCCAGTCGTGCTCCAGTTGCGCCAGGCGCGACTGGTAAAAGGCCGCGAGGTCGCTCGCTCTTTCCTGGGCAGCCTTGCTGAGCGCGGTCTTGTAGATTTGCGCGGTGGAAACCGCGATCAGCACGACAAACAGCCCCAGGCTGAGAATCAGCCTGACAGCCGCCTGGCGGGCGATGGAGCCGCGCTTTACTTGCGCCGTCCGGCCCATTTCGCGTTCACCATGCTATCGAGAACCAGCGCTTGCCCGCGCGGATCGCCCGCGCTGGTTTTGCGGAAGAACAGCTCGGTTTCGCGCAGCTGCCGGGTGGAGAACATGCCGTCCTCGCTGAAGGCGCGCGGATATTTATTGAGCGCCAGCAGGAGCGAAGCGCGCTCGTCCGGATCGGTCACCCCGAGCTTGTCGACCACCTCTTCCGGTTTGTGGGTGGCGATCCATTGCAGCGACTTGCGCAGCATGCGGACCATCTTTTCCACCTTGTCCGGCGAATCCTGCATCACGTCGGCACGGGTTACCACGGCGGCGTGGAGAAAGTTTGCGCCGGGTATTTTGTTAGCTGTTTCCGGCTCTGCCAGGTTGGCGAGGAAGAACACCTGACCCTTGGCCTGCAGGCGCGAGGCGAAGGGCTCGTCACCCATCACCGCATCGGCCGCCCCGGTGATCATCAGCGACGACTGTTCCACCCAGCTCTGGCCGGCGGGAACGATGCGCACCGAGTCGAGGTCGACGCCGTCGGACTGCAGCACCAGTTCGGCGAGCTGCTGCGAGGTGGTCTTGCTGCTCTTGGTGCTGGTGTTGACTCCGATCACCTTGCCCTTGAGGTCGGCGATGCGCTTGACCTTGTCCTTCAGCGCAGCGCGCACCATGAGCACGAACAGCGGCGCGTCGTCCACCGCCGCGACCGCGAACACGTCGCCGTTGTTGGCCCGCAACGACATCGCGGCGGGCAGTCCCGCCACGGCGAAGTCGGCGTTGCGCGTGACCAGGTTGTTGAGTGCCACCGCGCCGCCGCCGGTATGCAGCAACTGAATGTTGACGCCGGCGTCGCGGTCGGCGGCGATTTTGGGAATCAGATCGATGGGGAGATAGGAAAGGTTGCGCGGCCCCGGCACGCTGACGACAATTTTGTGGACATCCTGACAAAAAGCAGACTGAGCGAACAGCAACAGCAGAAGTGCAGCGAGTTTCCTCATGTTCCCCCCCATTCGATATGCCGAATTACACCGGGAAGCAAATGACATGCCTTCCGGTGAACAAACGGTCTTGTTTTACCAATATCTGCCGTTCTTGTCTTATGCAACAAACATAGCTTGGAAAACCGAATAGGGCAATCAAATACGGTGGGCAGAAAAAATGAAACGGCGCCGGAAGCATGCTCCGGCGCCGTCGGACAGGCAAGGACCCGGGCGCTAGTGGTCTGCTTCGCAAATGCCGGAACATGAAAACGCGTCTTCCGGCCTGTGGCGGCGTTGCTCATCCTCGCAATAGGCGCGGCTATTGCTGTGGTTCGCGCCTTGCCACAG
>JBDKRR010000367.1:0-7532 GCA_039683315.1 Sulfuricella sp. | reverse complement strand
ATGACGGAGGAGCTCCGGCGACAGGGGGAGCTTGTGTTCCAGCAATGCTGCCATCAGGAAAATCCGGCCGCGCGGGGAATCCGCCTCGTTGAGGGTTTTCCGGTAAGTCGGGCAGTGCGGCAGGCACAGCCCGCAGGCGACGCAACGCGCAGCCTCCTGACGCAGGACGGGAACAGGGTCGGCACTGTTCGGGGAAGGAGGGTGGGGGACGTGGGTCATCGCTGAAGATTGGGTTGCCGGGCGCCCATTTTAACGCCGGGCCGGTGTTGTGCGCGGTCTTGCTAGCGCGTTTGTTGCGTTTCTTTGCGTTTCGATTCCTGGAAAATGAAGGCGTCGTGGATGCGTTCGCGCAGTGCATCATCATCCCAGGGCTTGGTCAGGAACTTGTAGATTGCCCCCTGGTTGATTGCGTCGGTGATCGATTTCAGGTCGGTATAGCCCGACAGCACGAGACGGATGGTGTCGGGGTACATTTCCTTGACCCGGCTCAGGAACTCGGTGCCGTTCATGTGCGGCATGCGCTGGTCGGAAATGATGACCTGCACCTCGTTGAGCGCCAGCAATTCGAATCCTTCCTCTGCGCTGCCCGCCTTCAGGATGCGGTAGCCGTCGCGCCGCAGCAGGCGCTGGAGCGCCGAGAGGATATTGGGTTCGTCGTCGACGATCAGCAGGGTGCGGGTTTTATCGCCTTTGGCTGTTTCCCCGAGTGCCAGGGTTCGGGCGCTGCGCAGCATCTCGGCAAATTCCTCGGGCGGCAGCGGGCGGCTGAAATAGAAGCCCTGCATTTGGTCGCACAGGTTGCGGCGCAGATATTCCAGTTGCGCCTCGGTTTCGACACCTTCTGCGATTACGCTGAGCTTCAGGCTGTGCGCCAGGGAAATCACGGCATTGGTGATGGCCGCGTCTTCCGGGTTGGAGGTGATGTCGCGCACGAACGACCGGTCGATTTTCAAAGTGTCGATGGGGAAGCGCTTGAGGTAGTTCAGGCTGGAATAACCCGTGCCGAAATCGTCCAGCGAGAGCTTTACGCCGAGTTCCTTCAGTTCGCGCAGAATGGCGATGGTTCGTTCCGGGTTCTGCATGATCGCGCTTTCGGTGACCTCCAGTTCGAGGTGCTGCGCCGCGACGCCGTTCAGCGTCAATGCCTGTTTTACCGTGTCGACCAGGTCTTCCTGCTGGAACTGGCGTCCGGAGAGGTTTACGGAAACGCTGATCTCGGTTAATCCGGCGTTTTGCCACGCTTTTATCTGGCTGCAGGCAGCCTCGATCACCCACTTGCCGATCTGGACGATCAGCCCGGTTTCCTCGGCCAGGGGGATGAAATCGCCGGGAGCGATCATGCCGATCAGCGGGTGGCGCCAGCGGATTAGTGCTTCTGCGCCGATTACGTGGCCGCGCTCGAGCTCTACTTTGGGCTGGTAGTGCAGCAGGAATTCATTCTGTTCCAGCGCGCGGTGCAGACCGGCTTCGAGTTCCAGGCGTTCGAGCATGCGCGCGTTCATCTCCGGCGCATAGAACTGGACGCTGTTGCGACCCAGTTCCTTGGCGCGGTACATCGCGACGTCGGCATTCTCCAGAAGGGTTTCGGCAGTATCGCCGTCCTTGGGGTAAAGCGCCGCACCCAGGCTGGCGGTCACCACGATGTCCTGCCCGGCCACCGCCATGGGCAATGCCAGCAGTTGTATCAGCTCGCGCGCCAGCGATGCGGCGTCGTCCTCGCTGGCCATGTCCGACAGAACCACCACGAATTCGTCCCCGCCCAGTCGCGCCACGGTGTCGCCCGGGCGCACAAAGCCGGAAATTCGTTCCGCGACCTGCTTGAGCAAAAAATCGCCGGCAGCGTGGCCGAGACCCTCGTTGATCAGCTTGAAGCGGTCGAGGTCGAGGAAGATCACCGCCACCAGCCGCTGGGCGCGCCGCGCATGGATGATGGCCTGTTCCATGCGGTCGGTAAGCAGCCCCCGGTTCGCCAGACCCGTCAAGGCGTCGAAATTGGTCAGATGGCGGATGCGCTCCTCGCTCTCCTTGCGGTTGGTGATGTCGGCAAATACCCCCAGGTAGTTGGTCAATACGCCGTGGCGGTCGCGGATCGCACTAATGGACTGCAGTGCTGGAAATATCTCGCCGTTCTTGCGGCGGTTCCAGACTTCCCCCATCCAGCGCCCGGTCTCGTTGATGGCGGCCCACATGTCGTCGAAGAAACTGGCTTCGTGACGGTCCGAGCGGATGATGCTCGGATTGCGCCCGAGCACCTCCTCCTCAGGGTAACCCGTGATCTCACAGAACCGCCTGTTCACGGCTATTATCCTGTTCTCCGCGTCGGAGATCAGGATGCCCTCGGCACTTTCCTCGAATACCTTGGCTGCCAGTTGCAGTCCCTTGACTGCCAGGGCATGCTCGGCGCGCGTGCGCAAGGCGGCTATGCCATAGCTCAGGTTTTCGGCCAGTTTCGTCAACAGTTCGATATCCTGGCTGGTGATGGCGTCAGGTTCCGCGGCGTAAATCGTGATCGCCCCGAAAACCTTTTTTTTGTCTTTAAGCGGCAAGGCGATGCTCGATTCGTAGCCTTGTTTCAGGGCTGAATCGCGCCACGGCTCCATGCGGGGGTTGCTGGCGAAGTTCTGGTTGATTTGCGGCTCGCCTGTCCTGATCGCCGTGCCGGTGGGGCCACGACCTCGTTCCGTGTCCGCCCATGTGATGGAGATGTTTTCCAGGTAGCCCGCGTCGAAGCCGTACTGCGCCACCGGGCAGACGGATTTTCCCTCGCCGAATACCGCGTAGCCGACCCAGGCAAGCCGATAGCCGCCAACCTCTACGATGGTGCGGCACATGTCCTGCAGCAGTTCGATTTCTTCCGTGGCATGCACCAGGACTTCGTTGCAGCGCAATGTGGTCAGCAGGGCGCGATTCAGTCTTTGCAGTGCGGTGGTGTCGCTGGCGGGCTTGGATGGGTCCGGGTTCAATGCGTTTTCCACTAAATTTACTTAGGTATGTTTACTTATTCTAGACGAATCGCTCTGGCCTGGATTGATTTTTACCGCTCGTGCACCCAGCTAGGGGGTATTGAGAACGTTTAGCATTTGGGTCAAGATGTGGGCAACGGTTTCTCTGCCTGAAGGAGTATTCCATGCCCCAGATTCTGATGAGCCTTTCAAGAGCCGGGCGCCTCGTGGGAGTAACGCGGGGCGAACTGCAGAAAAAAATCCAGAACGGCGAATTGATTTCCTTCGACGGGATGGTGACGGTGGACGACCTGCTGTCCGCTTACCCCGGAGCGCAACTGGAAGACAACACCGAGTTCGACCGGGTTGCCTACATCAAGGAACGAGCCTTCGGCAAGCGTGTGTTCGAGCGCGCACTGCCGGAAGCGGAAGTGCTCGCCGCCAGGGTCACCGAGTTGAGCACTGCACTGGCGAACAGTCAGACACAGGTCCGGCAGTTGAATATCCTGCTCGACCGATTGCGAGGTAAATTGAGCGAAATCGAAGGGCAATGCAAAGACGAGGTCAAAGCCACGGTGGTGGGACTCAAAACCTGGCTAAAGGACGAGGTCGGCGCAGCGATGGAACCGGGCTACCCCAATCCCCTGGCGGTGAGGGACAGCATTTTGCGCGTCATGGCGGCGCATGTGCGCGTGCTCCCCAGCGGCCACGATTTCTTCCTCGAAGGGCAGGATACCCTGCTGGAAGCTGCGCTGCGCGCCGGGGTGCCGCTCAGTTACGGCTGTAGCGGCGGTAATTGCGGCCTGTGCAAGGCGCGGGTGGTGTTCGGGCAGATCAAGAAGGTGCGTCACCACGATTACGTGATCCCGGAAGCGGAGAAGAACCAGGGCTATGTTCTGCTGTGCAGCAACACCGCCGTCAGCGATGTGGACATCGAGGCGCCGGTGGCGGGTGGCGTGCAGGACATCCCTTTTCAGCAGATCGATGCCAGGGTCAAATCGATCGAGCCGCTGGCGCCCGACATGCTGCTGCTGCATCTGCAGACCCCGCGTACCCGGCGCCTGCGCTTTTTGGCCGGGCAGTACGTCACGCTCCAGGTGGGCAAGTCCTTGAGCGCGGAATTGCCCATTGCCAGTTGTCCCTGCGACGACCGCAACCTGCTGTTTCACGTGCGCCGCATGCCGGGCAACCTGTTTTCGGATTATGTTTTCAACCGTCTCAAGAGCAATGATGTGGTGGATGTCGAGGGACCGCAGGGCGAGTTCATCCTGCACGAGAAATCACCGCGCCCGTTGTACTTCGTTGCCTTCGACGCCGGTTTCGCCCCGATCAAGAGCCTGATCGAGCACGCCCTGTCGCTGGATGCCGCCGAGGCCATGCACCTGTACTGGATCGGGTCGGAGGCCGAAAACATCTACCTGCCGAATGTCGGCCGTGCCTGGGCAGACGCCCTGGATAATTTCCATTTCGCGACGCTGGTGGCGGGCTATGACTTGCGGGCCGTCAGCGGCAAGCGCACGGACATGCTGCGCGCTACCCTGCAGTCCATCGTGGACGAGCATCCCGATGTGAAGCTCGGCGATATTTACATCGCCGGGCCGGAATCGGCGCTATTGGTCGCGGAACAGTTTTTCCTCGGCCTGGGCTTGCCCAAGAGCCGGGTTTTCGCAGGACCAGTGAAGTAAACGTTTTTTAACCCAAAGGACCTGAATATGAGCAAACCCGTCTGCGCCCAGCGCGCGCCTTACGCCATGGAACTGGAAGCCGGCGATTACTGGTGGTGTTCATGTGGCAAATCCACCACGCAGCCGTTCTGCGACGGCGCGCATAAAGGCAGCGGATTCGCACCGCAAAAATTCACCCTGGGCGAAAAAACCAAGGTCTGGTTGTGCGGCTGCAAAGCCAGTGCGAAAACCCCATTTTGCGACGGGGCGCACAAGAAGCTGGAAGGATAGCGGGGGGCTGAAGCGGGGCTGCTTAATGCGGACAGGGCACGGCTTTGAGTTCGGTAGCCGGGAAGTCCAGTTTAAGCTTGACCAGCTCCGCTTCGATGTTCGCTCCGGCGGATTTGATAATCATGCTGGAGTGGCCGCCTTCCTGGTTGCGCGGGGCGGCTTTCGCCGATTTCACGCCTTTTTCGCGGATCTGGGCGAGATACTTGTCCGCCGCTTCCTGCGTCGAAAACACGCCGAGGGACACGGCATAGCGCCACTGGTTGTTGTCTTGCATCACGAAACTGTCCTGAATGCCCAATCCCTTAATTTCTTCCACTTTCTTGTTGGCGTCCTGCTTCGATTTCAGCGGCGGAATATAAACCCAGTATGTGCTGCTCTTCGCCGGGACGCTGCGCACGCTGATGTCGCTGTCACCGAGTTTCAACGCTCCCAGCGCGGCCTGTGCTTTGGTCAGTTCCTGATCGGCGAACAGGCCCCATTCCAGGCAGACCTGCGGTGCAGCGGGGACGGTGGCGGCCGGCGGTGAAGCGCTTGCAGCCGGAGTCTCGTCTTCCGCGATGAGGCGGACTTTTTCGGCATGGACGGGGGCGTGGCTGGCCAGCGCTTCGCTGCTTGACTTGTTCTGCGGCAGTTGCATCGCGGCAAAAAAGGCGATATTGCCCAACAGCAGCAGCGCGAAAACCCACCTCATGGCGACTACCATGGCGTATTACCGTCAGCCTTTCCAGGCCAGGTCCAGCTCGCGCGCGGCCTTGACGTCGTCCAGGCGGCGCACCGGCATGGTATGCGGAGCGCTTTTGACCAGGTCGGGCTGGCTGTAAGCTTCGTCGCGAATTTCCTTGAGCGCGGCGATGAAGGCGTCCAGCATTTGCCGGGATTCGGTCTCGGTCGGCTCGATCAGCAGGCATTCCTGCACCAGCATCGGGAAGTAGGTGGTGGGAGCGTGAAAGCCCTTGTCCAGCAGGCGCTTGGCCACATCCATGGCGCTGATGCCGGTTTCGTCCTTGAGCCTTTTCAGGGTCACGATGAATTCGTGGCTGGCGCGGCGTTTGGGGAAGGCAACGTCGAAGCCTGCCTGGGCCAGTTCAGCCATCAGGTAGTTGGCGTTCAGGGTGGCGAATTCGGCCACCCGGTGCATGCCTTCGGCGCCCAGCATGCGCGCGTAGATGTAGGCGCGCAGCAGGATGCCGGCGTTGCCCATGAAGGCGGAAAGGCGGCCGATGCTCTGTGGCCGGTCCTTTTCGGTCAGCCAGCGGTAGCGTCCGCCTTCGCAGGCCACCACGGGGATGGGGAGGAATGGTTCCAGGCGCGCGCTCACGCCTACCGGCCCGGCACCCGGCCCGCCGCCGCCGTGGGGGGTGGAGAAGGTCTTGTGCAGGTTGAGGTGGATCACGTCGAAACCCATGTCGCCCGGCTTGACCCGCCCCAGGATGGCATTGAGGTTGGCGCCGTCGTAATAGAGCAGGCCGCCGGCTTCGTGCACGATGCGCTGGATTTCCTGGATGCTTTTCTCGAATACGCCCAGGGTGGACGGGTTGGTCAGCATCAGACCCGCGGTATGCGGGCCGACCGCGGCTTTCAGTGCGGCCAGATCGACGTTGCCGTCGCTGTCGGTGGGGATTTCGCGCACTGTGTAGCCGCACATCACCGCCGTGGCCGGGTTGGTGCCGTGGGCGGCGTCCGGTACCAGGATTTCGCTGCGCGCCGTGTCGCCGTGCGCATCGTGGTAGGCGCGGATCATCGCCACGCCGGCGAATTCGCCCTGGGCGCCGGCCATCGGGGTGAGCGACACGGCAGCCATGCCGGTCACTTCCTTGAGCATTTCCTGCAGGTCGAACATGCAGGCCAGGAAGCCCTGACCGGTATTTTCCGAACTCATGGGGTGGCGCGCCAGCAGCTGCGGCAGCATGGCGAGCTGGTTGCAGGCGCGCGGGTTGTACTTCATGGTGCAGGAGCCGAGCGGGTAGAAATGGGTGTCGATGGAAAAATTCTTCTGCGACAGGCGGGTGTAGTGACGCACCGCATCCATTTCGGAAACCTCCGGCAGCAGCGGGCGCTGCTTGCGCCGCAGATGGGAGGGAATGTCGTCGCTGGCCGCCGGGGCGTAAGGGGCCTGGGCGGCGTTGCGGCGGTTTGTCTGGGAGAGTTCGAATATCAGCATGTTGTTTTCAATAAAGGCGTTTTAACCACGGAGAGCACGGAGGACACGGAGAAAAGCGGGAACAAGGAGGAAATCTTGCTTTTCCCTCCGTGTTCTCCGTGGTTCAATAGTTTTTTACCGGCTCAAAGCCGCGATCGCCGCATCGTAATCCGGCTCCTGGGTGATTTCCGGCACCAGTTCGGTGTAGATTACCTTGTCCTTTTCGTCCAGGATCACGATGGCGCGGGCCAGCAGACCGGACAGCGGCGGTTCGGTGATCATCACGCCGTAATCCTTGTGAAAGTCGCGTCCGCGCATGGTGGAGAGCATGACCACGTTGTTCAGCCCCTCGGCGCCGCAGAAGCGGCTCTGGGCAAAAGGCAGGTCGGCGGAGATCACCAGCACCACGGTGTTGTCCATTTCGCTCGCGCGCTGGTTGAACACGCGGGTGGACGTGGCGCATACCGGCGTGTCGATGCTGGGCACGATGGACAG
>JBDKRR010000366.1:0-1950 GCA_039683315.1 Sulfuricella sp. | reverse complement strand
CAGGTTCATCGCTTCCAGCGGGGTACGTTCGAAAGTGCGCCCATCCGGCTCGTATTCTTCGCTGCCGAGGTGCGTGTTCCACGGCGTTTTTTCGCCGGCGCAGGGCGTCCATAAGCCATCCACCGCTTTCATGTCGACATTCGTCAGGCGGGTAGCCTTGAGTTCGCCGCTCGCCTTGTCCCGCGCCAGCGTGGCGACATTGATGGCCATCGGCAGTTTGCCGTACAGGCTTACCCTGGCTTCACCGCCGCCCACGGCCGGCGCATCGGTGTCGTATTCGAAATGGCTCATCAGGAACAGGGCCGGCTGCTTGCCGGCGCGCGCCGGCAGTTCGATCAGCGAATTGGCGTCCGGACCCTTGGCATAGAACGGCCCCTGGCCCTCGTGGGCCAGCTCGTCGTAGCCGGAAATCATCAGGGGTTTGTCCTGGCTGGTGACGATCTGCCCTGCTGGCCAGCCTGCCACCTCTTCCCCGGAACGGTACAGCACGTGGTACGCCAACGGCAGGGTGTACTGGCTTCCGTCACCGCGGGTAACGGCGACATGGCCGTTGCTGTGAACCCGGGTCATTTCCGCTTCCCCATGGGGCGCGGAGGTTTCCTGGAACTGCACGGACTGCACTGCGTCCGCGGCATGAACCGTCGAGCCGAACACCGACAACAAGGCGATCAGCAGCGGCTTGACGCGATTTTTGTATTTAACACGCTTGGTATTCATTGGGCACCTTCGCTTTGGGTTAACGCTTGGCATTCTGCTGGACAGGGTCCGATGCTGAACGAGCGGATGATTTACGGGAAAAATCGAACATGTTCATCAAGTCGCCGATAGCCGGGCGATTTTTCGGGACATAGGGGTTTGCCTTGCCATGCACCGGGTTGGGCAGGTTGTCGCGGCTGCGCTGCGAGAGCGCGGGCATATTCCAGTTGCGTTCGATGAATTTGACGATGGAGGCGTGATCGTAATAGGTGTGGTCGATCGCACCGCGACGGGCATAGGGCGAAACGGCAACCAGCGGTATGCGCGAGCCGTCGCCGAAGAAATCGACGATCTGCACGTAGCCGGAGTCGTAATAGCCCCCGCCCTCGTCGAACGTGATAAGGATGGCGGTCTTTTCCCATAGCGCCGGATTGGCCTTGACGCGCTCGACGATGTCCCGCGCCAGCTCTTCGAAGCCGGTTTCCATGGCATAGCCGGGGTGGCCGGAGATGCTGTCGTACGGCGCGATGACCGCCACGGCAGGGAAACTATTTGCATCCTTGACGTCCACGTAGAACTGCTGCAGGTCGAGCAGCTTGTGCTTGTCGGCACCGTTCATGGTGGAGCCGAAGAACGTCAGGGTATCGCACATGCCGCAATATTCCTTATCGACCTTCTTGCCGTCGTTCCGGCCGCCGCTGTACCACTTCCACGGCACGCCGGCCTGGGTCATGGCGTCGCCGATGGTGGGAATGGTCTGTGGCGGCAGCAGCAGCTTGTCCGGGCCCAGAGGCAGCGGACGGCCGTCGGCCGTATAGGACGGGTCGAGGTTGTTGACCATGTAGTAGGCGCCTGGCTCGCAGTTGCCGTCATTGAAAGTCCGGTAGGGCAGCTTGCTCAAATATTCCTTTATGGGTGCCACGCCGCTGGCGCCCTGGTCCGCGCATTGCACGTAGCTGCCGCCGTTTTCGACCAGCTGTTTGCCGTTTTTCAGCAGCTGCAATTGCGAAATCTGCCCGGCGGGGGGCACGGCTTTCCGGCCGTTCTCGGTATAAAAACCGACATCGGCCGTGGCCAGTGCCACGTAATTCTGTGCGGTGCCGCCCATGATGGACTGGTGATAGGTGTCGGCAATGGCGTAGCGCTCGGCCAGTTGCCTGAAAAATGGCGCATCGCCCCTGGCCATGTTGTAAAACCCCATGGCCACGGCCCCCTGATAGGTCGGCACCGACTCGACCGTGGCAATATCGTCGC
>JBDKRR010000365.1:0-7954 GCA_039683315.1 Sulfuricella sp. | reverse complement strand
CCGGCGCACTGGGAATGGGTGGCGCGCATCAGGGAGGCCATTTCCATCCCGGTCGTGGCCAACGGCGAGGTGTGGACGGTCGACGACTGGAAGCGCTGTTGCGAGATCAGCGGGTCTCACGACGTGATGCTGGGACGCGGGGCGGTGTCCGACCCGTGGTTGGCGCAGCGCATCCGCGGCCTCGCGGAACCCGAACCGACACCGCAGGATTGGCTGGCGCTGCTGCCGTTCATCGCCGATTACTGGGGCGGCGTGCAGCGCAAGGTGCTGCCGGTACAGGCGGCGGGGCGACTCAAGCTGTGGCTCGGCATGCTGCGACGGACGTGGCCGGAGGCCGGGGAGCTGCACGCCATCATTCGCCCGCTACGCACGCCGGGCGAAATTTCAGAGGTGCTTTGCGGACTTTGGGGAATCAAGGGGTAGCAGCGGCATCCATCGCGGCCACCAGACTCGCATGCATGAACAAATCGCGCCCCGCGGGGGAGACCGTGAACCCGAGCGCCGCAACACCTTTGCGTCGGAGGGCTTTGTCACGGGAAGTCAGACTGGCTGTGATGAGTTCCGTCGATGGCGAAGGAGCCGGCCCGTCCGCAATGGCGGCCTGCCGTTTCTCGGCTGCGAGCAGGGTCGTTCCCGCCAGGCGGAACCCGCGGGGAGAATGGAAGCGTCGCCAGGCTTCCCGCGCCAGCTTGTCCGCCAAAGCATGGTCCGCCGCCTTACCGCTCAGGCGGGCGTAATACCGCAGGCCGGATGCTGCGTAGGCGTATCCCTCCAGATCGGCGGGGCCGAAGAGTTTGCTGTGGCCCATTCCATTTTGCAGCCCATCCTTGCGCCACAGTTGCCTTGCCAGGAAGTCCTTCACCTCGTCGGCAGATCGCCTGTAACGCGGAGCGGCCGCCGCCGCTTCGCTCAGGGCCTTTAGCGCCAATCCGTTCAGACCAGCCAGCAGCTTGTCATCCTTGGGCAGGCTGCGACGTTCCCTTTCTTTTCGCAGCTTGCGGTAGACGGGCTCGAGTTGCGCCAGCTCCGCAGCCGTCGGCTCGCGCACTTGTTGGGGGAGATAGCCCAGGTCCGACTCCGCCGCGGCTTCCAGCCCCCAGATACGCGAGGCCAGGGCAAACTCGTCAGGGTTCAGCGCTTGACGGAGCTGTTCCATGCTCCAGAGATAGACACCGCCTTCCCGCCCCTCGCTGTCTACCGCTGACGTGCTGGTGATGAAGGCGCCGGTTTTCGCATCGTGCATTTTCGCCAGCATGAAATCCAGGGTCTCGAAGGCGATTTCCCGGTATTGCGGCTTACCCAGAATGCGGGCGGCGCGCAGATAAAGCAACGCAAGCCCGGCGTTGTCGTAGAGCATTTTCTCGTAATGAGGCGTGTGCCATTCCGGATCGACCGTATAGCGAAAAAAACCGCCGCCGACATGGTCGCGTAGCCCGCCCTTTGCCATCCGGTCCAGGGTCAGGGTCAGCCATGCGGCAAGCCGGGCATCTGGATGGCGCTCATGGATTTGCAGCATGGCCGTGAGTTGGGGCGCCATGGGAAACTTGCGTGCCTGTTCGAGTCCGCCGCGCAACGGGTCGGCCATCGCCAGGGCGTCATCCACCAGCCGTTGGCGCCAGATCGCAGCATTGTCGCTAGCGGGTTTCGCCGGGATGGATCCCACCGGCTTCCCGCCGCCGGCAGCCTCCCGGGCCGCCGCCTCAAGCTCAACGCGATCGGTTTTCCAGCGTTCACCCAGTTTGCTTATCAGGCCGAGAAACTGGTCCGGTTTCGCATACAGCGTGGCGTAGACCGGGTAGCCATCGGGTGTGATGAAAACATTGAGCGGCCATCCGGCAACGCCACGGGAACGCCGCGCGAATTCGATCATTTCGGCATCCAGCGCATTGTTCAGTTCACGGTCGACTTTCACGGGAATGAAATCCCGGTTGAGCACCTCGGCGATGCGGGGATCGCGGTAACTTTCCTGCTGCATGACATGGCACCAGTGACAGGAGAAATAGCCGATGGAAACGAACAGCAGCTTGTTCTGCTTCCGCGCCAGGGAGACGGTGGCCGGGCTCCATTCCTGCCATGCCACCGGGTCGGCACCGTGCATCGCGAGGTAGGGAGAGGGGTGATTGGCGAGACGGTTGACCAGGGGCGCAGCCAGCGCCGCCACAGGCAGAATGGACATGCACAGCGCCAGAATCAATCCGAGTAACCGTTGCCTCGATGATCGTGCCATGGGGTGCCTGCGCCGCGATACATTCCTGCTATTGATTCCGCCATCTACAGCCATGCCGGCGTGGATTTGAAAAGCATGCGCAAACTAAGACCTCAGTTCCAGCCGGGTGGTTCCGGCCTGGACAAATGCAGCGACTGCCAATGGGCGTTCAAAGAATGTTGAACAGCACCAGCGGCGTCAAGGCAAGCGAGACCACAAAAACCCAGAAATCCGGGTCGCGAAAATAGGCTTGCAGGCGCAGCGTTTGGTTTTCCATTCTCATCATCGGCTCCGTTATTAAAAATTAACGGGGCCAGTATGTCGAACGTAAGGCTCATGGCGTGAGCCATGCTCAAGATGGTGTAGCGGTTTTTTCCGGGCTTGATCGCTCAGTAGCGTACCAGCGCCGCCCCGAGTTCCCGCTTTACCCGTTCGCGCAGTTGTTCCGGCGCGACCACTTCCACTTCCGCGCCGTGGCGCATGATGTCCATGACCAGTTCCCGGTCGTCGTTGTAAGGCAGTTCCAGCAGGTAGTAGCCATCCTGGTCGAACTCGCCTTTCTGCTGCGGGTGCCACAGCTCGTTGGCGACCCAGCGCGCGCGTTCGGGTGAGAAGCGCAGCCTGGCCCAGGTCACTTCCTTGCCGGAGAAGATGCCGTAGCCGCTTTCCAGCACTTCCTTCAGCTTCGATCCGGGCAGCTCTTTCACCTTTCCTTCCACCATTTCGGCGTGGCGGATGGCGTCGATGGAGAAGCTGCGTATGCCTTCGCGCAGGTGGCACCAGGTGTCCACATACCAGTTGTCGCGGTAGTAGACCAGTTGCAGGGGGGAAACGACGCGCTCCGATTCCTCTCCGGTCTGGCGGCTGTAGTGGCGGATCTTGAGGCGTTTGCGGCTCAGGGTGGCGGAGGCGATGACTTCGAAGTAGGTGGTTGCGACCTGGCGCCGCGCGGCGTGGACGATGCGAAAGCGGTTTTCCACTTCCTCGGCGGAGTGGTCGCGGCTTTCCAGTAGCGCTTTCAGGCGCGCCTGCAGGGGTTTGATGTGGCCCGCCAGCAGGCCGGGTTCGAGGTTGGAGAGCAGGTGCTGCATGGTGAGCAGGGCGTGCACTTCGCCCGGGTTGAACCACAGTCCGGGCAGGGCGAAACTGGGCGCGAGGGCGTCGGGCTGGCCGTAGCGGTAGCCGCCGGCTTCGCGGTCCCACTGGATGGGCGCGTTGAGCCGCTCGCGCATGTATTCGAGGTCGCGCTTGAAGATGGCGAGCGAGATGCCCAGGTCTTCCAGGAAGGCGTTGACGGGCACCACGGCCCGGTCGTTGAGGAGCTGGTCGATCTTGTAAAAGCGTTCGGTGCGGTCCATTAAATTTCCCTTCGTGTGGCTCATCTGGTGAGCTTTACTGTAACCCATAATGGGCCTAACGGGTATGGCATGAGGGCCGCCCGAAAAATGAAACCCGCCGTAGGAGCGAGCTTGCTCGCGACAGCAATGGCTGTGATCGCGAGCAAGCTCGCTCCTACGGCATGGCACTTGTTTAACAAATGAAAGGGAAAACCAGCATGCAAGGAAACCTGTTTACCGCCTCCGCCACGGGACTGTCTGCACAATTGAGGAGCGAGAACCGCCTCGCGCTGACCCTGGCCATCCAGCGCATCTGCCGCCGCGCAACCGCCGAAGGCAAGACCGTGGTGCGCCCGGCCACTTTGCGTAAAATGGAACGGCAAGTCAGCCAGCTGCGCAAGGCCATGAACGCGAGCCGCTAAAATCTGGAGCAAGCAAATGAGTGTGCATTACGTATCGACCTACCTCGGCAACCGCTTCTATCCGCTGGAGCCGCGCATCGACGACATCGAAATCGAGGACATCGCTCACGGCCTGGCGTACCAGTGCCGCTTCAACGGGCAGACCAACGCGTTCTACTCGGTCGCCCAGCACAGCCTGATCGTCGCGTCGCAGGTCCCGGACGACCTGCAGCTCGCCGCGCTGCTGCACGACGCCGCCGAGGCTTACCTGGGCGACATGGTGAAGCCGCTCAAGCTACTGCTGCCGGCGTTTTCCGCGATCGAGGACAGCGTCACCCGCATCATCGGCGCACGTTTCGGGCTGGATCTCAGCCACCATGGCGACATCAAGCGCGCGGACCTGGTCGCGCTGGCCACCGAGAAGCGCGACCTGATGCCCTATTCGACCGAAAGCTGGACCAGTTTGCAGGGGATTGAAGCGCTGCCCGACAGGATCTGCACCATGCAGCCGGAAGATGCGAAGCAGGCGTTCCTGCGCGCCTTCGGGCACTTGTACGCCGGGGACTGAACCTTTCTCTGGTCAGCATTTATTTCGACTTGAAAACGGGGCTGAAACCATGGATTATTCAGCCCCTTCAGCCGGTCCGGCCCGTCCCGGATCGCGCCAATCTTTATTTCAATGTCGAGCGCTTATGACTTTCAAAGAATCCCACCCCCAGTTCCAGATGCTGGACGTGACGCTGATCGACCCGGACCCGGCCAGCCCGCGCCGGCACATCGACGCATCGGCGCTCAAGGCGCTGGCCAATTCCATCCAGCGGAAGGGGCTCATCCACCCGCTGGTGGTGCAGCCCGCCAATGCGGCCGGGCGGCATGTCCTGATCGTCGGCGAGCGCCGCTGGCGGGCCGCCGTGATGGCGGGCGAAAAAACAGTACCGGCGCTGATCCGCGCCTGCGATCCCGCCGAGGTGCTGGAAGTGCAGGTTTTCGAAACCCTCGGCATGGGCCTGCGTGCGCCGCTTGAACCGCGAGACATGGCCAACGCCATCCAGACCATCACCGAACGCTTCGACAGCCGAACAGCGGCGCTGGAACACTTCGGCGGAACGCCCTCCTGGCTCAACCAGGCCACTGCTGCCGCGGCGGCCAACCTTTCGCCGAAAATCACCGCCCTGCTGGATTCGGGCAAGATCGCCAGCACCGGCGCGGCCGTCAAGCTGGAAAAACTGGCTCAGAAGAACGAAGCGAAGGCCGAATCCATCATCGGCCAGATCGAGCAGTTGCCGGAAGGGGAAAAGCTGGCCAGGAAAGTTGTGGACAGGGCGCTTTCCGCGGAGGGCGGCCGGCGCAAGGCCAGAGAAGAAATTCCGCCCGACGCCGCAGATACGCCGCCCTGGGAAGATGGGCCAGCCGCGCCTGTTCCCGGCCGCCGACTGATCAATTCCAGCAAGATAAAAATGGTCGCCAGGATTCTCGGTCTGCCCGAGGGCGACGAGGAAGAAGTGCTGGTCCGGCTGATCGACGAGTTTCTGGCCCTGAAGGGGGAGGGGAACCAGCCGTTCTAAAAATGTCCCTGGAGAGGTAAGTCTGTCGCCGATTGCAGGCAGTTGCGCCCCGACTGTTTGGCGCGGTAGAGCGCAGCGTCGGCCTGTCGCACCAGTTCTTCCGGGATGTGCTGTCTTGAGGGGACCAGGCTGGCCACGCCAAGACTGACGGTGACGATGCCAGTGGCTACTTCCGCGTGTGGCAGTGCCAGCGACCAGACCTCGTGCTGGATGAGTCGGGCGGTTTCCAACGCGTCATGCATGCTCGTATCCGGCAACAGCACGACGAATTCCTCGCCACCGTAGCGCGCCACCAGATCCCCTGCACGCCGCACCGTCTTTGCCAGTGCCCGGGCGAGGGCGCGCAGGCAGCCGTCACCGGCAAGGTGGCCGTAATGGTCGTTAAAATGCTTGAAGAGGTCGACGTCGAGCATGATCAGCGCCAGGGGCGTGCCGGCGCGTTGCGCGCGGCTCCATTCTTGTTCAAGCATGGCGTCGAAGCTGCGGCGGTTGGCGATGCCGGTCAGTCCGTCAGTGTTACTCATTTTTTCCAGCTTGCAATTGGCTTCTTCCAGCGCCCGCGTGCGTTTCTCGACCAGTTCCTCGAGTTCGCGGTTGCGCGCGTGCAAATCCTTGATCGGGTAGACCTCGCCATCTCCGACCCCGTGGTAAGGGATGGAGATGCCGCTGTGCGCGATCTTCCAGTTTTCGCCTTCGAGCCGGAATACCAGCGTCAGGCGTGCCGCCTCGCGCGACAGGATATGTTCAGGGATGGGCAGGTGAATGTGGAAGAGTGCGGTGGTGACCACTACGCTGTCGCTGATATCTTGCATCGCAAGGTCCAGCATCTCGATGCGGATGCGGCCGGTCACCTGGGAGAAGTCCTGTCTGGTGATCTTCACCCACTCGTCCCTGTCCTGGACGAGGAAATCGCCGCCGCCGGTGTAGCCGCTGAAATTTTCGCTGAAGTGCGCGGTCAGGCGATCATCGCGCGAGGCGTACATCTCGATGTACTCGTCGAACAGTGAACGGATCAGGTCTTGGCGTTCCGGTCGCATGGCACTGGTACTCATTGGTCGTGTCGAATATCAAGAATCGCATGAGATGGGGCGATTCCGTTCTCGCTACAAAGAAGACTATACCATCCTACAGCGCATGACCGTCCAGGGCGCGCTGGAACTGTCAGCACGCTCTTGCTGTCTTTGGTTTTAAGAATGCGGCTAGCCGTGTTTGTCGCAACGCCCTGACGAAATCTACGCAGGAGAAAACCATGCACATTCCAAGGATCACCCCGTGCCTGTGGTTCGACGCCCAGGCTGAAGAAGCCGCGCAGTTCTACTGCGCAATTTTCCCGAATTCCCGCATCACGAACATCAGTCGCTACGGCGAGGAGGGCCACGAGATACACGGCAAGCCGGCCGGCAGCGTCCTGACCGTGGAGTTCGAACTCGGCGGGCAGGCCTTCACGGCGCTGAACGGTGGCCCGATCTTCAAGTTCAACGAAGCGATTTCCCTGCAGGTTGGTTGCGACACCCAGGAGGAGGTGGACCACTACTGGGACAGCCTCTCCGCCGGCGGCGACGAGGCGGCACAGCAATGCGGCTGGCTTAAGGACAAATACGGCTTGTCGTGGCAAATCGTGCCCAGCGTCCTGGCCGGCATGATGAGCGACCCGGACCCGCACAAGTCCGGGCGCGTCATGACCGCCTTGCTGCAAATGAAGAAGCTCGATATCGCCGAGCTGAAGAAGGCTTACGCAGGGTAGGCCACAGGTGCCATGCAAGTCCAACCCTACCTGTTCTTCGACGGACGCTGTGAAGAAGCGCTCGATTTCTATCGCCAGGTGCTCGGCGCTACAGTCGAGATGCTGATGCACTACAAGGACAGCCCCGAACCGCCGCCACCCGGCATGGTTCCGCCCGATATGGCGGACAAGGTGATGCACGCCAGCCTGCGCATCGGCGACAGCACCGTGATGGCATCCGACGACTGCACGCACAAGCAGGCCAGCTTCCAGGGATTTCACCTTACGCTCAGCGTGGCCGACGACACCGAAGCCGAGCAACGCTTCGCCGCGCTGGCCGACGGCGGTCAGGTGACGATGCCGCTCGGCAAGACCTTTTTCGCCACGAAGTTCGGCATGCTCGTCGACCGCTTCGGCGTGGGATGGATGGTGATCGCAGCCCCCAAGTAGCGAAACAACGGGTTACACGGGTAAAGCAGGCACTCAACGTTCAAGTTGAGTGCCTGCGCAGGTCAGTTCGAACGTGGTACTAGCCTGAGGCCACGCGGCAGGGGCGGCTGCTCTTGTATGCTTCCCCTTGTATACTTTCCCTCCATCGCCACTCACTGAACCCACCATGTCCGTGACCATCCAAGCCCGAACCGCCGCCCATGAACTAATCGATTTCATCGACGCCAGCCCCAGCCCCTGGCACGCCGTGGCGAGTGCCGAGGCGCGCCTGC
>JBDKRR010000364.1:0-1979 GCA_039683315.1 Sulfuricella sp. | reverse complement strand
GTATGCTGAATACGTCAACGTTCCATCAATCATCGGGGTGCTGGTGTCTCGGAATCTGGCCACGTTGAACGAATTGCAGACAGTGTACGGAGTGAAAGACGCCTACGACATGCTTGAGATCGTTATGGTTGACGATTACAATCGGTCACTGAACAATAAGGAATAGAATAGCATGGCAACCATTATCGATACATTGATTGTTAAACTTGGGCTTGATTCGTCCGGGTTCGATAATGGAAAAAAGAAGGTTGACTCATCGCTGAAGCAATCCGGCAAATCTGCGCAAGAAGCCGGAAAGCAGATCAAGCAGTCAGGCAAGGACGGCGCAAGCGGCTTTGAGGAAGTATCCAAAAGTGCGCTGCGCTTTTTTGCCGTTCTTGGTGGCACGATGGCGATCAAGAATTATGTAGTGCAGACCATCGAGGCCAGCGATGCAATGGGCAGGTTAGCCAAGAACATGGGGCTAACTGTTCAGACTGTTTCTTCGTTGTCGAACGCGGCTGAAATGATGGGCGGGGATGCTGCGGGTATGCAAAACTCGCTAGATATGATTTCCCGCGCGCAGACTGAGTTAATGCTGACCGGACAATCTTCTTTGATTCCGTACCTGGCTGCATTGGGCGTGTCGCTGGCCGATGTTCGCGGCAAAGCGTTGCCGATGAATGAAGTGCTGATAAACATCGGGCAGGCACTCAAGGAAAGGACTCCAAACCGTCAATCTGCGTTCAACATGGGGCGCATGATGGGGATTGACGCGGACACGCTCAATCTCATACTGGAAGGGCGTGATGCTGTAAATTCAATGCTGAAGTCGCAAGAGGCTTACGCGGCGGCAATGGCCAAGCTATCGCCAGAAAGCCGAAAACTCAATGCGCTGATGACGGAGTCAAAACAGTCATTCAAACTGCTTGGCATGGAGCTATTAACCAAAGCCGCGCCAGCTATCGAGATGGTTCTAAAACTACTGTCAGACTTTGGACAATGGGCGCGAAGCAATCAGGATTTTGTAACGGCATTCCTTGCGGCTGTTGCTGGCGGCCTTATCGCTATCGGTGCAGCGACGATCCCGATCAATACAACGGCGTTGGCTGTTATCGGGCTGGCGACGGCTATCGCTGCGCTGTACGATGATTACATGACCTTCAAGAAGGGCGGCGATACGCTGATCGACTGGAAGAAATGGGAGCCGGGGATCTCCTCGGCAACAAAGGCGATTAAAAATCTTGTAAATCTTATCGCGGACTTGATGTTCCGTGCGATCGGTCTTGGGGATATGTTCATCTCGGTTGCAAAGGGGGATTATGCTCAAGCTTTCCGGGGCGCAAAAGCATTTGCCTACGGAATGAGCAAGGGGAACGGATTCGAGCCAGAAAAGGATGAGATAGAATCTTCCAAGCCGAAAGGTGTCAGGTCGCCTCAAAAATCGACTGGAAGCAAAGAAAAAGCCGCATTTGATTATTTCACTTCGCAGGGATGGACGAAAGAACAGGCGGCAGGAATCGTTTCCAACATCAAGGCTGAATCCAAGTTTAATCCTTCGGCTGTTGGGGATAGTGGTAAAGCATACGGCATTGCACAGTGGCACCCAGACCGGCAATCAGAGTTTAAAAAGACATTTGGCAAGGACATTCGTCAATCCTCATTTGAAGATCAGCTTGCATTCATGCATCACGAATTGACTGCTGGAAAAGAGCGCGGAGCAGGAGAGAAGCTTCGTCAAGCAAGAACGGCAAACGAGGCAGGGGCGGCTGTATCTGCGTATTACGAGCGCCCGCGTGATCGTACCGGAGAAATGGCAAAGCGTGGCGCATCGGCTGAAAATATCCTTCGAGGCATTCCCGGCGCGTCAATGGCTGCTGGTGGCGCTACTGCTGCACCAACTGTGACTAATTCACGTACTAGCTCAACACAGATCGAAAACAAAGTGGGCGAGATTCACATTCACACCCAAGCAACGAATGCGGAAGGTGCGTTCAAGG
>JBDKRR010000363.1:0-2039 GCA_039683315.1 Sulfuricella sp. | reverse complement strand
GATGCCATGCGCGCTGTTTAACACGGCGCGCGCGGCGTTCTTAGACGACAATTTGTCTAAGACAGCGGGCTATCATGCAAGATGGCGAGTTCGGCGTCTTTCTCCATGCGCACGCAACCGGATCGGCCATGACCCACAAGTGGCGCATGTTGGCGACGTTCACAACGTCGGCGTCTGCCGGGAAAATCTCAATAGCGTCCGCGTCTCCGTACCCGCATTCGCGCTTCAGCCGTTGCAGGTCATCCCAGGTCAGTCCATCTTGCCAGTGGTCTCCAATCAGTGTCGTACGGCAGATCGAAAGCCGAACCAATGCTGGCGCGTCTGCGGCGAACTCTTGCACCAGAAAATCCCGCGAGCGCAGCACGCGGAGTTGTGGCGCCGCAGGGTTCGGCCACGCGTCACGCGGCACCTCGTGCAACGTTGTCGACTGCTTGGCGTTATCGCGCTCCAGTTGCCGTCGCTGCGCCCTTGTCGCTGTAATTCCCATCTCTGTCCTTTCTCCGTCCCGGCGAGACGCCGAACCAGTCAGTCAACCGGACCCGCTGAAGCGGGCCGGTTACTTCGTTCGTTAGCCACATTTTGAATCAGAACAATTGAGGCATACCGCGCAGCCGTCCAGCATAACCACTGCCCGGATGCTGCACTTCGCGCATAACGTCGCGTGATCGGGAAACTGGCCGCCGGTCTTTTCCGCCACCAGCGCCCGCGCCGCGTCCATCATGCTGGTATCCCGCACGATCAAGCCGCGGGCGTATAGGTGCGTTTCCAGCACCAGCCCGATTTCGGCCACCAGCGACGGCATGAATCGCCCGCCCTTGCGGAAATAGCCACCCTTGGGATCGAACACTGCCAGCAGCTCCTCAGCAACAAAGGCTACTTCACCCCCATGGGTAGCGGCATGGCGGAACACCGCCGACACGATTCGGGTCAGGGCGACGATCCATTGAAAGTGTTCCATGGCCTTGGAGTTGATGAACATCTCGAACGGCCGCCCGTCGTGGTCGGTAATGGTGACATACAGGGCATGTTCGGAGAGCGGCGTCTTGATCTGGTAGGTGGTGCCCACCAGTTCGGGCGGACGATCCACCAGCGGGATCGGCATGACGGGCAGGGGCGCGGCGCGTTCGGCGGGCACTTCCGCCTTGACGATTTTCCGGCCAAGCACAGTAGTCATGGCAGCAGTTCAACCTGATCGGGGCGATAAACATGCAGCATCCCGGCTACCGGCGCGTCAAATTCCAATACGAGGCGCGGTTCGCCGGCCGTGGTGGTAAATTCGGCGACGATGGTCCCGGTATGCTGGAAGTTGCCGCCTACCTTGCGGGCGCGGGGGCGCGGGGGTTGATCAGCTCTTGACATATTCCTCCTCGCTGCCCAGCGAGTCGATTTCATAGTGGATGTCAAACTGCAAAAAGGCCACATCCTGCGGATAGGTGTCAGCGGCATCGCCGGGATCGCGAAACAGCCGGCACACCAGCATGGACGATAGGGTTTTGCCAGTACCAGCGATGCCGGTGGCATTCTTGGCGAGCAAGTGTTTCCACTGGCTGGTATTGGGCACGAAGGGATCGCTGTCCAGATTCAGGGTCTGCGGAGCGCCAAAGGTGGCGCCGATATTGGCCCAGGTGTACTCGAAGCCGAACCGAACCACGCGCTCGTTGGTGTCGCCGGTATTGGTACTGGTCGGAACAAAATGGACGTGGGGGTGAATTTCGCTCCCCTCTTTCCAGTTGTGCGGCATCTGGACCGTGAAAAACACCTGTTCGAGGGTGTTGTTACCATCGAAGACGTACAGGTCCAGGGTGTTGTCGCCGGCGAACCCGCCGGCCATATCGGGGGGACTATTGCCGGTGGTCTTGACGCTGGTACCGGGAATCATCAAATCATCCCAGGCGGTGGCGGTCCCGGCGCAGCGCAGGCCGTCCTTGGTCAGGCTGACATAATCGGCGCCGAGGCCGAACTGGCTTTCGCCATGGTGAACGTTAGGCATGGGGATTACTCGCGAGATTGGCGCCGTTGCAGGGTACGGCGGGTGACCC
>JBDKRR010000362.1:0-1943 GCA_039683315.1 Sulfuricella sp. | reverse complement strand
CATGGCCTTCTCCTTGCAACGCAGTCGTGAAATTAGTGTTAACAGGCCCTAACTTTCCGTTTTGGGTGTCGCTGTCCACCAGACCGTCCACGAAATGTACGATGCGCTGGGCGTATTGGGCCATTTCCGGTTCGTGGGTCACCATCAGGATGGTAATGCCCTGATCGCGGTTGAGGGCGGTCAGCAGTTCCATGATCTCGCGGCTGGTTTTGCTGTCCAGGTTGCCGGTGGGCTCGTCCGCCAGAAGGACGGTCGGTTTGGTGACGATGGCGCGGGCGACGGCAACGCGCTGTTGCTGGCCGCCGGAAAGCTCCGCCTGGGTGTGGTGTTCCCACCCTTTCAGGCCCACCGATGCCAGCGCGGCGCGGGCTAAAGCATGGCGCGCGGCGGCGCTTTCGCCACGATAGAGCAGGGGCAGTTCCACGTTTTCCTGCGCCGAGGTACGCGCCAGCAGGTTGAAGCCCTGGAACACGAAGCCGAGGTAATGGCGGCGCAGCAGGGCGCGCTGGTTGCGGTTCATCTGTTCGACATGGATGCCGCGAAAGCGGTAGGCGCCGCTGCTGGGGATGTCGAGGCAGCCGAGGATGTTCATCGCCGTGGACTTTCCCGATCCGCTCGGCCCCATGATGGCGACGAACTCCCCTTCATGGATCGCGAGGTCGATGCCGCGCAGGGCCTGGAAAGCAACCTGGCCCTGGCCGTAGGTTTTGGTGATGGCGCTCAGCTCGATGAGCGGGGCCGCTGCGTTGTCGCTGCTCATTTCGGCGCGACCACGCTTTCCGTGATGACCTGCATGCCTGGTTCCAACTCGCCACCGCTCACTTCGGTCTGGCGCCCGTTGCTCGCGCCCACGCGGACCGGCACGGCCGCGGGCTGGCCGTTGCGCAGCACCCACACCTGTTGCGTGCCGCCCTGGACGGCGGCGCTGGCCGGTTTCGACGAGGTGCTGGCGGGCGGCTTGGGCAGCAGGCTGGAAACGAAGCTGTCTTTCTTTGTATCGTTGGCAGCGGACTGGTTTGGCGGGGTGAAGCGCAGCGCGGCATTCGGCACCAGCAGCACGTTCTCGCGCTGGATGGTGGTGATCTCCGAGGTGGCCGTCATGCCGGGACGCAGGCTGAGGTCGTCGTTGCCGACCTTGAGGATGGTCTTGTAGGACACCACCCCGTCCTTGGTCTGCGAGCCGTAACCGACGCGGACGATGCGCGCCGGGTACTTGCGCCCGGCGTAGGCGTCCACGTTGAAGGTGGCGGACTGCCCGGCGCGCACCTGGCCCACGTCGGCTTCGTCCACGTCCACCTGGAGTTCCATCTGCGCCAGGTTTTCGGCCAGGGTGAACAGTACCGGGGCCTGGAGGGAAGCAGCGACGGTCTGGCCCGGTTCCACCTTGCGCGCCAGCACCACGCCGTCGATGGGCGAACGGATCGAGGCCTTGGCCAGGTTGGTCTGGTCGGACTTGAGCGTCGCCCGTGCCTGCGTCACCGCGGCATGGGCGCCCGCTTCGTTGGCGATGGCCCGCTTCAGGGTGGCTTGCGCGGTTTCGAGTTCGGCCTTGGATGGCACCTTGCCGCCGGAGAGTTCCGCCACCTGGCGCAGCCGCGCAAGGTTGGTGCGGGATTCCTCGACGGTCGCCTGCATCTGCTCCACCTGGGCTGCGGCGGAGGCAAGCGCCGCCTCGGATTTGGCGACCTGGTCGTTCAACTTGGAAAGGTCGAGCCGGGCGAGAAGCTGGCCTTTCTGCACCCGGTCGTTGTCGTCCACCAGTACCGCTTCGATGGTGCCGGACAACTCGCTGCCCACGTCCACCTGGTTGGTGGGTTGCAGATTGCCGGTGGCCGATACCGTGACGGTGAGATTGCCGCGCACCACTTCCTCGCTGAGGTATTGGGGTGCGGCGGCAGCGTTGCGGGAGCGCAGGTAAAAGGCCCCGCTCGCCATCAGCACGA
>JBDKRR010000361.1:0-15471 GCA_039683315.1 Sulfuricella sp. | reverse complement strand
TACCAACCTGGTGGACAATGCGCTGACCTACCGTTGCCGCGACGGCATGCCGCAAGTGACGCTGTCGGCCGTGCGCGAAGGCGAATGGGTGGTGCTGCGCGTGGCGGATAATGGCATAGGCATCGCACCGGAGTATCATGAGAAAATCTTCCAGGTGTTCCAGCGCCTGCACTCCGAGGACGAATATCCGGGGACCGGCATCGGTCTCGCCATCGTAGCCAAGGCGGTGCGCCTGATGGAGGGCGAAGTCGGCATCGAATCGGTGCCGGGACGGGGCAGCACTTTCAGCGTGCGTTTGCCGGCGGCAACAGAAGAAGGGAGCGCGAATTGACTAAACCCGAATGCATCCTGCTGGTCGACGACAACCGCATGGATGTCGAACTGGCGCTCGACGCCTTCCGCGAGGTTCGTTTCTCCAACCGGATTGAAGTGGCAGGCAGCGGCCAGCAGGCCCTCGATTATTTGTTCGGTCAGGGCGTATATGCCGATCGCACGCGCTATCCGTTGCCCGTCCTGACTTTGCTCGATCTTAAAATGCCGGGTATCGACGGCTTCGACGTGTTGCGGCGGATCAAGGAAACGCCGCTGCTCAAGCGCATCCCGGTGGTGGTGCTCACCTCCTCGCGCGAAGAAGGAGACCGGGCGCTGTCTTATGACATCGGCGCCAACTCCTATCTGGTGAAGCCGGTGAGCTTCACCAAATTCGTCGAGGTGGTGAAACAGATCGAGGGTTACTGGCTGACGCTGAACGCGGCGCCGCCGCTCCCCATGGATGAGGCGGGACTTCATGGCCGTGAATGACGCCGCGCTGAAGCCGGAGTTGCCTTCCTTGCGTGTGCTGATCGTCGAAGATCTGCCCAGCGATGCTGAGCTGATGATGCTGCAGCTCAGGGGGGAAGGCTTCCGCTTCGAGTGGCAGCGGGTGCAGACCGAGGAGGAATACCTGGCCGGGCTCGATTTGCGTCCCGATTTGATCCTCGCCGACTGGCACCTGCCGCGCTTCAGCGGCCTGCGTGCTCTGCAACTGCTGCGCGAGCGCAATCTGGATATACCCTTCATCATCGTTTCCGGCGGTATCGGCGAAGAGGCCGCCATTGACGCCCTGCGCCAGGGCGCCAGCGATTACGTGCTCAAGGACCGTCCCGCGCGCCTGGGCCCGGCGGTACGCCATGCCCTGGACGAGCACCAGTTGCGCAACGCACGCAAACAGGCTGAGGAGGCGCTGCGTCTTGCAGATCGCGTGTTCCACAGCACCGGCGAGGGCGTCGCGGTGACCGATGCCGCTGGCAACCTCGTTTCCGTCAACCCGGCTTTCGAACTCATTACCGGCTACAGCGCGGCCGAAGTGCTGGGGCGGAACCCGCGTATTCTCCAGTCCGGCCGCCACGAAGATGCCTTCTATCGCGAGATGTGGGCTTGCCTGCACGACACCGGCCAGTGGCGCGGCGAGTTGTGGAACCGGCGCAAGAATGGCGAGGTGTATCCGGAATGGCTCACCATCAGCGCCGTCAAGGACAACGAAGGCGTCACGACGCACTACGTGGGCGTATTCAGCGATATCAGCACGGTCAAGGAGGCGATGCAGCAGATCGATTTCCTCGCCCACCACGATGCGCTCACCCGCTTGCCCAACCGTATCCTGTTCCACGATCGCCTGAGCCACGGCCTGGACCGCGCGCAGCGTGAAAACTCTCCGCTGGCGCTGCTTTACCTGGATCTGGATCGCTTCAAGACCGTCAACGACACCCTGGGGCACCCGGTGGGGGACGAACTGCTGCAGGAAGTGGCGCGCCGCATGGCCGGCGCGCTCCGTGCCGGCGATACCCTGGCCCGCCTGGGCGGTGACGAGTTCGTGCTGCTGCTGGAAGACGATGCCAACGCGCAGCAGGCGGCGGTAGTGGCGCGCAAAATACTGGACCTGTTCGCCGTGCCCATCAGCGTTGCAGAGCACAAGCTGAACGTGACAGCCAGCATCGGCATCAGTCTCTATCCCGGCGACGGCGAGGATCCGGACACGCTGCTCAGACATGCCGATCGCGCCATGTATGAGGCCAAGTCGCGCGGTCGCAATACCTACCAGTTTTTCGAGCCGGTGCTGTCCGCCGGAGTGCTCCAGCGCCTGGTCATGGAAAACGCCCTGCGCGGGGCGATGGAACGCAACGAACTGCTGCTGCATTACCAGCCGCAGGTAGATCTGGGCAGCGGCCGCATCTGCGCGGCAGAAGCGCTGCTGCGCTGGCGCAGCGCCGAACTGGGCCTGGTTGCCCCTTCCGATTTCATCCCTGTTGCGGAGGAGATGGGGCTTATCATCTCCATCGGCGAATGGGTGCTGCGCACCGCATGTGCCCAGAACAAGGCCTGGCAGGATGCCGGCTTGCCGCCCATAAGGGTGGCGGTCAACGTTTCCGCTTTGCAAGTGCTGGCCGGCACGCTGCCGGGGATCGTGGCGGATACCCTGCGCGATACCGGACTGGATCCCCGCTACCTGGAACTGGAACTGACCGAAAGCGTGATGATCCGTGAAGTCGAGGCCACGCTCAGCCAGGTTGTCGAGCTGAAGCGTCTGGGCGTTACCATCAGTCTCGACGATTTCGGTACCGGCTATTCCTCGCTCGGCTACCTGAGCCGCTTTCCGCTGGACCGGCTCAAAATCGACCAGGGTTTTGTGCGCAATATCACCACCGAACCGAAAAACGCCGCCATTGCGCGCGCCACCGTCGCGCTGTCCCAGGGGCTGGGCATGATCGTGATCGCCGAGGGCGTGGAGACCGAAGGCCAACTGCGCTACCTGCACAGTATCGGCTGCGAGGAAATTCAGGGCTATCTATTCAGCCGTCCGGTCCCGCCCGAAGAACTGGCAGCGATGGTAGGGCAGGGCAAGGCGCTGTCGCTCGACGGGGCGCTGGAATCCGAACGCACCCTGCTGCTGCTCGACGACGAGCCGAATATTCTCAATGCCCTGGTACGCTTGCTGCGGCGCGACGGGTACCGGATCCGGGTAGCACATTCCGGGGTCGAAGCGCTCGAATTGCTGGCGGAAAGCCCGGCCCAGGTAGTGATTTCGGACCTGCGCATGCCTGACATGAGTGGTACCGACTTCCTCACCCGGGTCAGCGAACTTCATCCCGACACGGTGCGCATGGTGCTGTCCGGCTATGCCGACTTGCAGACGGTGACCGATTCGGTGAACAAAGGCGCGATTTACAAGTTTCTCGCCAAGCCCTGGGCGGACGACGCGCTACGCGCAACGGTGCGCGATGCATTTGTCCATTTCGAACGGGAACTGGCGCGGCGGCAAATACCCCAGTAGTCACGCCGCCGCGATTTGTTGACTACATATGATTATACGAATATAGTACGCAAATGATAGACAGCAATGATTTTTTCGATGCACTCTCGGATGAAACCCGCCGCCGCCTGCTGGCGTTGCTGGTCAACGACGACGAGTTGTGCGTGTGCGAACTGTGCTTCGCGCTCGACATGCCCCAGCCCAAAGTGTCGCGCCACCTCGCCGTGATGCGCGAGGATGGTGTGCTGACCGTGCGCAGGGAGGGGCTGTGGATTTATTACCGCATCCACCCCTTGCTGCCGGCGTGGGCCTACCGGGTGCTTGACCAGATGGTGCAGGGCTGCGGCGGGCTTGCGCTCTTCGCGGACGACCGCAAGCGCCTCGGTGAAATGCCCAACCGCCCGGCGCGTTGCTGCGGGTAAAAAAATTTAGCCTTATTTATGCGATTTGTCATATATATGAAACGGCGATTATTTAACATTGAATCTCCGTATTTTTAAGGGTGATTGGCTGTGGACAAGAAAATATTCAACGTGCTGTTCCTTTGCACCGGCAATTCGGCGCGCTCGATTCTGGGCGAGGCGCTGCTTAATCATCTCGGTAAGGGTCAGTTCCATGCCTGGAGCGCGGGCAGCCATCCGGCGGGTTCGGTCAATCCTTTCGCCATCGAGTTGCTGCAGAAGAGCAAACTGCAGGTCGAGAATCTGCGCAGCAAATCGTGGGACGAATTTTCGCTGCCCGGCGCACCGCAATTCGATTTTGTGTTTACCGTGTGCGACAACGCCGCAGGCGAAGTCTGTCCCGTCTGGCCCGGTCAGCCCATGACCGCGCACTGGGGCATCGATGACCCGGCCGCTGCGAAGGGGAGCGACATGGACAAGCGCAAGGCATTCGTCACGGCCTTCACCCAGCTCAACCGCCGCATCTCGCTGTTCATCAGCCTGCCGGTGGAGAAGCTGGACCGGCTGTCCCTCAAACGCCAGCTCGACGACATCGGGCGTTTGCGCGAGAAAGGAGAGTAAGCGGTGAGCGCCCAATGCGAAATCGTCGCCATGAAAGCTGCGGGGGCCGAACTGGGCTTCTTCGAGCGCTGGCTGACGCTGTGGGTGTTTCTCTCCATCGCGGCCGGCATCTTGCTGGGCCAGCTTCTCCCCGCGCCGGTGCAGTTTCTCGGCAAGCTGGAAGTGGCCCAGGTCAATCTGCCGGTCGGCCTGCTGATCTGGCTGATGATCATCCCCATGCTGATGAAGATCGATTTCTCCGCGCTGCATCAGGTCAGGAAGCACTGGCGCGGCATCGGCGTCACCCTGTTCATCAACTGGGGCGTCAAGCCATTTTCTATGGCGCTGCTGGGGTGGATTTTCATTCGCCACGTGTTTGCGCCGTACCTGCCAGCCGATCAACTCGACAGTTACGTGGCCGGCTTGATCCTGCTCGCCGCCGCGCCCTGCACCGCCATGGTGTTCGTGTGGAGCAACCTGTCCAAGGGCGATCCGCTGTTTACCCTGTCCCAGGTGGCGCTCAACGACACCATCATGGTGTTCGCCTTCGCGCCGTTGGTCGGCCTGCTGCTCGGCGTGGCGTCGATCAGCGTGCCGTGGGCCACCTTGTTCCTTTCGGTGGTGATGTATATCGTCATTCCCCTCGCCATCGCCCAGCTCCTGCGTCGGGTGCTGCAGGGGAGGGGGGCCCTGGATAGCGTGCTGGCGCGTCTGCACCCGGTCGGTATTTCGGCCTTGCTCGCCACGCTGGTGCTGCTGTTCGCCTTCCAGGGCAAGGCCATTATCGACCAGCCGCTGGTCATCCTGCTGCTGGCGGTGCCGATCGTGATCCAGGTGTATTTCAACTCCATGCTCGCCTACTGGCTCAACCGGACCGTGGGCGAGGTGCACAGTGTGGCCGGCCCTTCGGCGCTGATCGGCGCGAGCAATTTCTTCGAGTTGGCGGTGGCGGCGGCGATTTCGCTTTACGGCTTCGAATCTGGCGCGGCGCTGGCCACGGTGGTGGGGGTGCTGATCGAGGTGCCGGTGATGCTCTCGGTGGTGCGCATCGTGAATGGTTCGAAAGTGTGGTACGAAAAAGGAGCGACTACATGATCCTGCAGTCGGTACTGACCTGCCCGCAGTGCGGTTTCAGCACGGAAGAAACCATGCCCACCGATTCTTGTCAGTGGTATTACGAATGCAAGGGTTGCGGCGCGCTGCTGCGTCCCAAAGCCGGCGATTGCTGCGTGTTCTGCTCTTACAGCACGGTGAAGTGCCCACCGGTGCAGGAAAGCGGTCATGCGTGCTGCGGCGGAAAAATTTAGCGAGAAACCATCATGAACACCCTGAGCGAAACCGCAACGCCCCGCCGCGCCCCCTGGGGCTGGGTCGTCCTGGCGACCATCCTGTGGGTGGCCGCCTACGCCAGTCTGACGCCTTTCGCCGATGCGCTGCTGGCGCTCACCGGACTTTCCCCGCAGACCCATTTGGGCGGGGCGCTGCATTTTTTCTTCTACGACACGCCCAAGGTCTTGCTGCTGCTCACCGGCATCGTGTTCCTGATGGGCATCGTGCACACCTTCGTCTCCGCCGAACGCACACGTGCCATGCTCGCCGGCAAGCGGCTGGGCGTGGGCAACGTGATGGCGGCGACGCTCGGCATCGTCACCCCGTTCTGCTCCTGCTCCGCGGTGCCGCTGTTCATCGGCTTCCTGTCCGCCGGGGTGCCGCTGGGGGTGACGTTCTCCTTCCTGAGTTCCGCGCCCATGGTAAACGAAGTGGCGCTGGCGCTCTTGTTCGGCCTGTTCGGCTGGAAGGTGGCGGCGCTCTATCTCGGCCTGGGGCTGCTGGTGGCGATCGTCGCCGGCCTGGTTATCGGCGAACTCAAGATGGAACACCACCTGGAAGACTGGGTGCGCGCCATCCAGGTCGGCAAGGCGGCCGACCTGGAGCTGGCGCGCCCTGTATGGGCAGAGCGCATCGACGCCGGCGTGGCGCACGTCAAGGAAATCGTCGGCAAGGTGTGGCCCTACATCCTCGGCGGCATCGCCCTGGGTGCGGGCATCCACGGCTATGTGCCGGAGGATTTCATGGCCGGCATCATGGGCAAGGATGCGCCCTGGTGGTCGGTTCCCGCGGCCGTAGCCATCGGCGTGCCGATGTACACCAACGCCGCCGGCATCATCCCCATCGTCGAGGCGCTGCTCGGCAAGGGCGCGGCGCTGGGCACCGTGCTCGCCTTCATGATGAGCGTCATCGCCCTGTCGGCGCCGGAAATGATCATTTTGCGCAAGGTCCTCAAGCCCCGGCTGATTGCCACTTTCGCCGGCGTGGTCGCAGCCGGCATCATGCTGGTGGGCTACGTATTCAACGCAGTTCTGTAATTCAAAGGAGTTCTCCATGACTGATTCGTCCCTTCATCCATCCATCGTGGCGCTGGTATCGCTGGCCGCAAACATTGCCGCCAACCATCCCAAACAGGGCCTGTGCCAGGTGGGCAAGCTGAAGCAGTACGGCGTGGCACAGGCGCAGATCGACGCGGTGGTGGAGATCGCGCGCCACATCCGCGACGAGGCGGCGCAGTCGCTGGACGCCAGCTTCGACGAAGCGTGCCGCAGGGAAAACGCCAATGCCACCCTGGCCGCCATCGGCATCGCGCAAGGCGCCTGCTGCACGCCGACGAAATCCGGCCAGTCGTGCTGCTGAGTTTGGAAAACCATTGAACCACGGAGCACACGGAGAGCACGGAGAAAACCCGCCTTTCCTCCGTGCTCTCCGTGTGCTCCGTGGTAAATGTTTGTTGCTTGGAGGAAACTGAAATGCAAAGCGTAAAACACGACGAAATTCGCCAGGCAGTGCGCGAAAACTACGGTGCGGTGGCCCGATCCGATGGCGCTTGCGGCTGCGGCCCGGCGTGCTGCACGCCGACCGAACTGCCGGCAGCCGACATCCTGTCGCGCGGTATCGGTTACAGCGAAAACGAAGTGAGCGCGGTGCCGGAAGGCGCTAACCTCGGGCTGGGTTGCGGCAACCCCCAAGCCATCGCGGCGCTGAAGCCCGGCGAAACCGTGTTGGATCTGGGCAGCGGGGCAGGCTTCGACTGCTTCCTCGCGGCGCGTCAGGTGGGCGACAGCGGCCGGGTCATCGGCGTGGACATGACGCCGGACATGGTTTCCAAGGCGCGCGTCAACGCGGCCAAGGGCGGCTATGCCAACACCGAATTCCGCCTCGGCGAGATCGAGCACCTGCCGGTGGCCGACGCTACCGTGGACGCGATCATCTCCAACTGCGTCATCAACCTCTCGCCGGACAAGGCCCAGGTGTTCCGCGATGCCTTCCGCGTGCTGAAAAATGGCGGCCGCCTGGCGCTTTCCGACATCGTCACCACCGCGCCGTTGCCGGAAGAGGCGCGGCACGACCTGGCGCTGTACACCGGCTGCATCGCCGGCGCGGCAGCAGCGGACGAAATCGAACAGATGCTGGCAGCGGCCGGATTTGCCGACATCCGCATCGAGGCCAAGGATGCCAGCCGTGAATTCATCCGCCAGTGGGCGCCGGGTCGGGGCGTGGAGGCTTACGTTTGCTCAGCGAACATCGAAGCGGTCAAGCCCTGATGATTACGCTATCCCAGACAGGAGTGCGAGCCATGAAAGAAAGAACTATGTGGGGCGTTTTGGCCATCGCGTTGTTGGTCGCCGCGCCGGCGCATGCCCAGAGCGCTGGGGAACAGCCCCAGGGGGCGTCCGAGAAGCGCGAGCTGATTTACTGTGCGGATTTGATGAGCCACGAGGAGCGCGAAGCTTATCGTGCCAAAATGCGCGCCGCGCGCACGCACGAGGAGAAGGCGACCCTGCGCCAGGCCCACCAGCAGGAGATGCAGGCGCGCGCCCGGCAGCGAGGCGGTGACGCGGAGCAGTGCGTACCTCCGCGCCAGCGGTATCGCGGAGGCCGAAACCAATGAAAACAAACGGAATGAGTTTGGCAGTGCTGGCGCTTGCCGCCCTGGCGACGGCGGGCTGTTCAACCTCCGCTTCAAGCAGCGGCGACACCGTGCGTGGCGAACAGGTCCATGCGGCATGCCTCGACTGCCATGGCACTGGGGTGTACACATCAGCGGAACGCAAGATCAAGTCGCTCCCGGCGCTGCAAAAGGAAGTGGCACGCTGGGGCGACTATTACGACCCGGCGCTGTCGGCGCAGGATAACGCGGATGTGGTTGCTTACCTGAACAAGCACTTTTACAAATTTTAACTTTCGCCTGCCAAGGCTTAATCAATTTATCAAAGGAAGACTGCAATGAAAGACATCAAGGTATTGGGTACGGGTTGCGCCAACTGCAACGCAACCACGAAGCTGATCGAGGACGCCGCCAAGGCCAAAGGCGTGGCGATCAAACTGGAAAAAGTCGAGGATATGGCCGCCATTCTCGGCTATGGCGTGATGTCCACGCCGGGTGTGGTGATCGACGGAAAGGTGGTGCATGCCGGCGGTGTGCCGAGCAAGACAAAGGTCGAAGAATGGCTGGGCGGCAAGGAATCCTGCTGCGGCTGCTGCGGCAAGGAATAGATCGTATGAAGAAGACAGTCCTGATCCTGTGCACCGGAAACTCCTGCCGCAGCCAGATGGCGGAAGTCCTCGTCAACCACGACCTCGGCCCTGACGTGCGCGCGCTGTCCGCCGGCACCCGTCCCCAGCCCAAAGTGGCTGATGGCGCCATCGAAGCCCTGAAACTCGGCGGCATGGCCACGGATGGCCTTTACCCCAAGGACGTGGACGCGGTGATGAACGAATCCATCGACCTGGTGGTGACGGTATGCGACAACGCAAAAGAAGCATGTCCCATCTTCCCCAGGCCGATCTCCGCCATCCACATGCCGTTCCACGATCCCCACGGCGAGCCGCTGGAAAGCTTCGTCAGGGTGCGGGACGAGATCCGCGCCCGGCTGATCCCGGAACTGAAGCAGCGTTTCGGCATGTCCTGAACCGGGCTTATTGATGCGGATTTTCACGAAAAGTTGGACACCAAATATGCCAGGCGGTATTCTTTAGCCAGGGAGATGGCATGCCTCCCGGAGTTTCTGCTCCGAACCGCCCAGACGGGCTGATGATGCCTACCGAATACCCGGAAAGGGGACGGTAGGCATTTTTTCGCGCCTCCTCCGGGATTGTGATTCCACAAACGGAGGCAGCATGGGGTTTTACGGTTTTCTTGCGGTGGGCGGCGGCGCGGCTTTCGGCGCGTCCTTACGCTGGTGGCTGGGCATTCTGCGCAATCCTCTTTTTCCCACACTTCCCTTCGGTACGCTGGCGGCCAATCTCATCGGCGGCTATCTGGTCGGCGTGGCGCTCGCTTTTTTTGCCGGCCATGCCGGCCTGCCGCCCGAGGCGCGGCTGTTCGTCATTACCGGATTTATGGGCGGCCTCACTACGTTCTCCACTTTTTCCGCCGAGGCGGTGACACTGTTTTCCCGTGCAGAATATAACTGGGCGTTTCTCCATATGGCCGTTCATCTCGGCGGGTCGCTGGCCATGACTGTGCTGGGCATGCTGACGGTTAACCTGCTACAAGCGAAGGGAGCAGCATGATGAACGAAGGCTCGCAAACCTGCGCGTTCTGTCACCCTGATGGCATCCTGTTCGAGAACGATCTGGCCTATGCCCGGTCTGACCTGTACCCGGTCAATCCCGGCCATCTGCTGGTCATCCCGAAGCGTCATGTCGCCGACTTTTTCCTTACCACCGAGGCGGAGAAGGCCGCGCTGCTGTCGCTGCTCGATGAGGCGAAGCATCTTCTTGACGAAAAATATGTTCCCGATGGTTACAACATCGGAATAAACGTTGGCGAGGCCGCAGGGCAGACGATCTTCCATGTTCACATGCACCTCATCCCGCGCTACCGGGGCGACATGGAAAACCCGCGCGGCGGCGTGCGGGGCGTGATTCCGTCGCGACAGTCTTACTGAAGAGGAGGAAAACACCATGCAAGGCACTTACCTCAAATTCTATGTGCATGAAAATCGTAGGCATCGTCATATCCTGGTCTACGAATGGTTGCTGGAGCAGGCCAAGAAGCAGGGCATCCACGGCGGTTCGGCGTTCAGGGCCATCGCCGGTTTCGGGCACCACGGCGTGCTGCATGAAGACCATTTTTTCGAACTGGCGGGCGATCTGCCGGTGGAAGTGGGGTTCATCGTGAGCGAAGAGGAGGCGGCAGGATTGCTGGAAATGATTCGAAGAGAAGGCCTGACCCTGTTTTACGTCAAAATGCCAGCCGAATATGGCGTCATCAACGGCGAAACTAATTAGCGTTAACACGCCCTGGTTCGCGGAGACAGGATTGATGACCAGAAATCCGGGCCGATGCGCCATGCGCCGTGACTGTGCGCGGAGATGAGATAAATACCCATGCTTAAAGCCGTACTCGCATTACCCCGCACCGTCTGGCTGCTGGGCCTGGTGAGCCTGTTCAACGACACTACCAGCGAGCTGGTCTATCCCTTGGTGCCGCTGTTCCTCGCCTCGGTGCTGATGGCGGGCCCCAAGGCGCTGGGCCTGATCGAGGGCGTCGCGGAAGCCACCGCCAGCCTGCTGAAACTTTTTTCCGGCGTGCTCATGGATAAACGCGGGCACGCCAAGGGCTGGGTGGCGGGCGGCTATGGACTGGCGGCAATCTCACGGCCGCTGTTCTACCTGGCGTCGAGCTGGCCAATGGTGCTGGCGCTGCGCTTCGCCGATCGGGTGGGGAAAGGCCTGCGTACTTCGCCCCGCGATGCGCTGCTGGCCGGTGCGGTGGACGAAGGCCGCCGCGGGTTGGCGTTCGGCCTGCACCGGGCCATGGACAACGCCGGTGCGGTAATCGGGCCGCTCCTCGCGGCCTGGCTGCTGGCGCGGGGGGTGCCGATCAAGGATGTGTTCCTGTGGTCCATCGTGCCGGGCATCATCACCGTCGCACTGGCCTTGGGCGTCAAGGAACCGCCAGTCGTTCCGGTAACTCAGCGCCCGGTCTTTTCCTGGAAGCTGGAAGGCTTCCCGCCCACCTTCAAACGCTACTTGCTGGTGCTGGCGCTGTTCACGCTCGGCAACTCGTCCAACATGTTCCTGCTGTTGCGCGCCAAGGAACTCGGTCTGCCGGATTACCAGGTGCCGTTGTTGTGGGCGCTGACCTCGGGGGTGGCGATGGTCTTTTCCACGCCGCTTTCCGCCTTGTCCGACCGCCTTGGCCGGGTGCGGCTGATTCTCGCGGGGTGGGCGGTATATGGCCTGTTCTATCTGCTGCTAGGCCTCAACGGTTTTCACGCCCTGCTGCTGTGGCCGCTGTTCGCTTTCTACGGCCTGTTCCTCGCCGCCACGGAAGGCGCCGAGAAAGCCCTGGTGGCAGACCTTGCCCCACGCGACAAGCTCGGCACGGCATACGGCTGGTTCAACCTCACTGCTGGCGCCATGCTGTTGCCCGCATCGCTGATATTCGGCTGGCTGTGGCAGGGCGTTGCCGTCGAGGCCGCCTTTGCTTTTTCCGCCGGTTGCGCGCTGGCGGCGGCTTTGTTGTTGAAATTATGGGTGATGCGTCCAGCGCCATAATTCAGTCATCCATTGTTGTTAGGGTTCGTAAATGAATAACTTGGACATACGTTGCTGTGTATTCGGGATGGATGCAAGGCGCGAGACGCGGGCAATGGTTATTCCATTGCCAAGTCTTGCAACGCCGCAGACGCCCGAATACACAGCAACCCTTCGGGCTGGAGCCGTTTTGGGTGCATGCCCGCGTTGCGAGCCGCTTGTTGTGAATGACACAACCGCGCATCTCGCGCCTTGGCCTGCACCCAAAACGGCTCCAGCGTATATCCAAATTATTCATTTACGAGCCCTTATCTGGCGGAGAATGTAAGAAATCCGGTTCGCCCTTGAAATTTGAAAAAACAAAAAGGAGAAACACCATGTATACCAAAATCGAACGCATCCATGCCCGCGAAATTCTCGATTCACGCGGCAATCCCACCGTCGAGGTGGAAGTCGCCCTGGTTGGCGGCGCCTTCGCCCGCGCAGGGGTGCCTTCCGGCGCTTCCACCGGCGTGCACGAGGCGCTGGAGCTGCGCGATGGCGACAAGAGCCGTTACGGCGGCAAAGGCGTCAAGAAGGCGGTCGGCCACGTCAATAACGAGATCGCGGCGGCCCTCACCGGCATGGACGCGCTCGACCAGGGCGCGGTGGACCGCGCCATGATCGAGCTGGACGGCACGCCCCACAAGGAAAAATTCGGCGCCAACGCCATCCTCGGCGTGAGCATGGCGGTGGCCCGCGCGGCGGCTGATGCCTGCGACCTGCCGCTGTTCCGTTACCTCGGCGGGGCGGCGGCAAACCGCATGCCGGTGCCGATGTTCAACATCCTCAACGGCGGCGCGCACGCCAACTGGCAGGGCACCGACCTGCAGGAATTCATGATCGCCCCGGTTGGCGCGCCCAACTTCGCCGAGGCCTTGCGCTGGGGCAGCGAGGTCTACCATTCCCTCAAGAAAGTGCTCAAGGACGGCGGCTATTCCACCGGCGTGGGCGACGAGGGCGGCTTCGCGCCGGTGCTGAAACGCAACTCGGACGCCATGGACCTGATCGTCAAGGCCATCGAGAGCGCGGGCTACCGCCCCGGCGACGACGTGGTGATCGCCCTCGACCCCGCCTCCAGCGGGTTTTACGAGGATGGCCTGTACAACCTGCGCACCGAGGGACGCAAGGTGGACGCCGCCGAAATGGTGGCGATGTACGCCGACTGGGCGAAGAAATACCCCTTCCTGGTGCTGGAAGACGGCCTCGCGGAAGACGACTGGGAAGGCTGGAAGCTGCTCAATCGCGAGCTGGGCGGCAAGCTCGAACTGGTGGGGGACGACCTGTTCGTCACCAACGTCGAGCGCATCCAGCGCGGCATCGATGAAAACGCCGCCAACGCGGTGCTCATCAAGCTCAACCAGATCGGCACGCTGAGCGAGACCGTGGCGGCGGTGAACCTGGCCTACGGCGCCAACTGGGGCGCGATGGTGTCGCACCGCAGCGGCGAAACGGTGGACAGCTTCATCGCCGACCTCACCGTGGCGCTCGGCACCGGCCACCTCAAGACCGGCGCCCCGTGCCGCGCCGAGCGCGTGGAGAAATACAACCAGCTGATGCGCATCGAGGAATATCTCGGCGCTTCGGCGGTATATGCCGGGCGCAAGGCATTCGTGCGTTGAGCGAAGGGTTTGATGTCGTCACTGCTCGTTCCATGGAGATGGAAAAGGGGCAGACGATTTTCCGCTTCGGCGATGAAGTGGATGCGGTCTATCGCGTGCTGGAGGGAGAAGTGCGCCTCACGCGCTTCTCCCCGGAAGGCGCCGAGATCGTTTTGTACCGCGCGCGCAAAGGCGAGTTCTTCGCCGAAGCCAGCCTGTTCGCCGCCCGCTACCATTGCGACGCGATTTGTACACATCCGGGGCGCTGTCTGCGTTTGCCGGCCGATGCGTTGCGCCAACGTCTGGCCAATGACGCGGATTTTGCCCTGGAGTGGATCGCCACGCTATCGCGCAGCCTGCGCCAGCAGCGGGCGGCCCAGGAAAGGCTGAGTCTGAAAAGCCTGCGCATGCGCGTCATCCACTACATCGTGGATCGGGGTGAAGCGGGCAGGGTAGAACTGGATCAGCCCGTCAACCGCTGGGCGACGGAATTGGGCGCAAGCCATGAAGCCCTGTACCGCACCCTGGCTGAAATGGAGCGGGAGGGATTGCTGCTGCGGCAGGGACAGACGCTGGTTCTTTCGCGTTCCTCGTAAAAAGTGGTTATATGATTCAGGTCATATACTGTTTTCATTTTCCGGCATATGCTGGTTCGGTCATCGCTGTTGATGGCGCAGCATTACTGGAGAAAATATGAAAATTGCCGTGACTGCCCTTGCCCTGTTTGCCTCTTTCGCTGCCAACGTCTATGCCTCCGACGGCGCGGTGCCCATTGCAGGCCCAAAGAATACAACTGTAGCGGATACCAGGGAAACCGTTGTTTTACCCGGATTCGAACGCGACAAGATATTGGCGAGCATGCGCCGATTTCTCAAGGGAACCCAGCAAATAGTTGAGGGGCTTTCCTTGAACGACATGAAGATGGTTGCACAGGGCGCTCGATCCACGAGCCCGCAGCCACTCAGTAAAGCTTCGCTTAAAGCGAGGGAAAATTGCCCCAAGGGATGTAACGAACTGTGCGAAGCCATGCATGGCGGATTCGATAGCATTGCTGCTGAAGCCGAGGCAGGCAAGAACAAGCAGGTGATTCTGGAAAAGCTGAGCGGGACTTTGCAGAGATGTACCGCCTGCCACGATACATATCGCTATGACATGCGTGCAGGCAATGAGTTGCCAGCGCTGGAGAAACCATGAAAAACGGCATCATAATGGTCCCTGCGCTGCGCACCACCGAATATTGATAACGGGAGCCGACGGGAACCGTCCCGCCGGCATTTTGCGATTCTGGTTTTATTAGGCCATCCCATGGGCAAGATTTTTGAGTTTGGCGAAACGCGGGACGGTTACACCGTGCCGGTGCTCAACGAGCGCGAAGTGCGGGCGAGCGCTGGTATTTTGTTCTTTTTCGCCCTGGTTTCCTTCATGAATGCCTGGCTGGTCGGCGACTTTCGCTTCACCCGTGTTTTCGTGGTGGCTTTCCTGATCGATTTCACGATCCGCATTTTCATCAATCCCAAATACGCACCCAGCCTCATCCTCGGGCGCTTCGCCGTGAGATGGCAAACGCCCGAATATGTCGGTGCGCCGCAGAAGCGCTTTGCCTGGAGCATCGGCTGGATATTGGCGCTGACCATGCTGTATCTGGTGGTGCTTAACCGGATCATCGGCCCGGTCAACCTGATCGTCTGCTCCACCTGCCTGGTCTTGCTGTTCTTCGAAGCGGCGTTCGGCATCTGTCTTGGCTGCAAAATTTACAATCTGTTTGCCCGGCGACAGGCGCAGCACTGTCCCGGCGGCACATGCGAAGTACGCAGTGCTCTGCCCATCGGAATCGCGCAGTCAGTTGTGACTGCACTGTTTTTGGCGGCACTATTCTTTCTCGGCAAAACTTTGCTGAACGATCCGCGCGATCTCCGTTTCCTGGAAGGGAATGCTGTGCCAGCCACGGCGAAGGTTCAGACCGCCCCGGACGGCGGCGACTGCACACCGCCGGACTGGGCCG
>JBDKRR010000360.1:0-13382 GCA_039683315.1 Sulfuricella sp. | reverse complement strand
CAAGGCGGGAATTTAATCAACAGAAATGTGACTGGTGCCATACATATACCGCGCCAAGTAGCATGAATGGGCCTCATTATAGGGGGCCACCAGTGGCCATGTTCAACAACCGTGCGGGATTTGAAGGCGCGGCATAATATGTAGTTCCGAAGCGGCATGTTTTTGGGTCTGGTCACAAAGAGCAAGTTCAATGGTCATTGACGACCTGAACTTTGAACATATCACCCGCCCCTAGTGCCAGCGCCCATCGGTGCTTATCCAGTAGCGTCATACGCTTCATTGTATATTCTGCCTGCGCCGCGCTGCGGTGGTCTGGGTATTCCTTCTTGGCGAGCAGGCGTACCGGCCGATTGATCCTGGTGTAAATGGCGCCCCGGCCGGCTACGTGCTTTTCGTAACGAGCGGCCACGTCGACGGCTATGCCAATATAGATCCCGCCGCCCTTACACTCAATCATATAAAGCCACCAAGGCTTAGGCATGAGCGATCTTCGTGTTCACTTCGTGTATCAGCTGCGGGTCGATCAAGTTCAGGTACTTGATCGCTGTGACATCGGTGATCCCGAACGCCTTGACCAGTACTTTTGGATGGCGTAGCCCGCCCATGTAGGCATTGTAAATCGCTGTGGAGAAAAGCTGCCCTGACGAAATGCTGTGCTTCTTCAGGTAATAGGTCACAGTCGCCTCGGTGAGGTGACTGCCGTATGATCGACCCGGGAATAGGTATTCGTTGTTTTCTGAGTCCTCCATCGTCGCCAATGCGCGGCGCTGCTCCAAATAGCGGCCCAACATTTCGCCCAAACGATTATCAAGCGCAATTTCCGTCCGTCCCAACGCAAGTCTGTATAGCCGATCACGGCCATGCGCGATGTCAGAGAGCCTGATCCGGACGACACGGTTGGCTTGCTGCGCGTAGAGCAGCATCAGAGCGCAGACGAGGGATTCCTTCAGCGTTGCATCGCTCGGGTTAAGCCAGGTTCTCAGAAGTTCCTCATATTTCGCCCTGCACAGGAACACCCCTTCCGGCAGGTTCCTAGCAACCGTAGGGAAGGTCAGCCGCCGGAAAAGCTTTTCATTGCGGTTCAGGTAGCGCACGAAAGCTCGGATGCCGGTCCGGTAGCCTTCATGTTCGGCAAGGAAACGGTCCAGATTGTGCTGCTGAACCTGTTGCAGGCTGCCGACAGCTTGATCTGTACTCATGGATTCAAGGAATGACGCCGCTGCACGCAGGTCGGCTGTGATTGTGCGCGGCACAAAGCGCCGGCTCTTTCCCTTCCAGCCACGATCGACGTATCGCTCGTTGATTTTCTCCAGGTGTTCATGGAAGCGACTCAGTATCTGCCAGTACCATGTATCAACGGCGCGTTCGAGGATTAATTGCTGGCGCCGCGACTCGGAGGATTCTTCCAGGGCTTCACGGGCAAGATCCGGCACAATCTTATCCTTCACCAGGAAGCCATATGGCACGGCATGCCGCCGCAAACCTTCCGCACCAAAAGCGGCAATCAGACGCTCTGCGGTGATCTCGCTCGCAGTGGTGAAGGCCGAGTCCATTTTAGCGAAAAATAGGAAATACTTTTCCAGCCTGTCCGTGGCCACTGCATGAGCATCCTGCCGAGTGATCAAATCTTCGTAAAAACGCCGGAAAGCTTCTCGCACCCATTGGTTGGACAGCAACGCCACGGCATCCTTGAAACGCTTGCCGGCGCGCTTCTTCCAGTAACAGGGTTGGCACATTATCTTGCTGTGCGGCTTGCCCTCCTTGCCGCAGGTGGGGCAAACGAAGGGTTTGCCGCCAAGTTCAAGACACGGTTTGCATACCACGCGCCCATCTTCTAAAGTTCCGGCCGGATGGCGATGCATGCCACATGCGCCGCATGTGACGCTTCCTTTTCGCCTGCAGCGGTCGCACACCTGTTGTTCGGTAAAGCCACGCTTGTTGTCGCGAGACAATCTCAGGCTCATTTGACCGCAGACAGGGCAAGGTTTGGGTTCCCGATAGTGGTATGAGCATGGCCAGCACAGTGCCCCTTCCTCAAGCGTCATGCTTGCCTTGGGCAGCGGTTTGTCGCAGCGCATGCATGTTCTACCCTTTACCGCGCAGGAGCGGCAAATCGCTTTGCCAGCCCTGTTACGCAGGCGTGTGCGCTTCCCGCAACCATCGCATGGTTCAGCGGGATTGGGCTGAGTCACTGGCTCGATGCTCACGCTGGGCAATCCTTACTTCCTGGACGGCACTGGGAAGGCCGTCACCTTTGGCCCTGTTAGATCCTCGCCTGCCCGCGCTTCGGTTGCCGCGCGTCGAGTCCTGGATTTTTTCGATTTTGGTGGAGCCTTTGGTTCGTTAGCGCTGATTTCCTCAGTCGCATCCCCTTCTGAAATCAGATCGCTACGCAGCAGGTCGCCAATATCACACTTAAGCACATCCAGAAGATGATCCAGTAGGTCGGTACTGAGACGTTCTGGGCGTTCCTTGATGATGCGGGTAAGCTGAGAACTGGTGATGTGATAGCCAGACTTCTCCAGCAGGCGCTGCAGTTCGGTGGCCGTCGTAATGTTCCGTTCCGCCATCATTACGCGCAGCCGCCAGGATAGGCTCCGCTTGGGTATTGTCATTCCTTGTCTCCTTTGCCGAGTATTTGATCCAATTGGGAAGCGATCGCCCGGTTGATTTCCTCGTTTACCATTCCGTCCGAGACGTGCATATAGGTCTGGGTTGTCGCGGAATAGACATGCCCATGCTTGCGCCTCACCGCCTCAAGGCTGAAGCGCAACGATTCATGAGTAACCGACGAGTGGCGCATACAGTGCGGCGTGAGACCCAGTCCGGCCAATCCCGCTAAATCAAGGCCGTGCTGAAATCTTGCTTCAAGCGTGCTTGCCGACAGACGATTCCCGCGCTCCGAAAGGAATAGGGCGGTTTCATTGGCATCGGCGTTGATCATGAAATAATGGCGCACGTTATCAACGTACCATTTGATGAGCGGCGGCAGGTTGTGGTGTGTCACGGGCACCTGCCTGAATTTTTTCCCGCTGCCCCGGCTGCCTTTTCCCCATACTGAGATAAAACCGTATGGGCCAAACTCCGGGATCATGGGGTTCGGGGCGAAAGAGGTGAGGTCGAGGCCAAGCGCCTCCGAGATGCGCAAACCGGCCGCGTAGAGCAGAAAGAAAAGTACCTTGTCGCGCTGCAGCGGACGCAGGTCTTTGGAGCGGAAAGTGGCGGCCTCCTTGATCGCTCGATTATAGGCATCGAACAGCCGTTCAATTTCCTCGTGCGTAAGAGCTCTGCGCTCCTTTGCAAGCTCGCGTTCGGATATATGCGGAATGCAGTTTTCGGGGTGGCAGATTTGCCGCAGATCGATGTTGTACTGGCGCCGTACCTGGTTGCGGAATTTTACATTGTCAACGATGTAGTCGAAGAAGTTTCGGATGGCCGATTGATATTTGCGCTGAGTGGAAACGGCCAGGGCGCGCTCCACGCCGACGTTATCGCACCACGCGTCGAAATCGTCCTCAGTCCAATACCAAGGGGCTTTTCCTGAATGGTTGAGCATATCGCGCACCACGGCGAGATCATGCTCCACAGATCTCTTCTGGTGCCGTTGTGAGCCAACGCGGCGTGTTGACCACTTCTCAAGCATTTCGGTGAACAGGGTTGCATCATTCTCCGGCAGCGCAGCGCCTTCCGAATGTTTGGTGCTCAGGTTCGTCAGCAATTTGACTGTTTTACCCATGGTCAACTCGACTTTAATGGAATCTCTAATATTGAAGGTGAGTGCGCCTCACCATTGTTGTAGCAGAGTACCATAAAACGCATTAGATGCAATTATATTGAATAATTAACTAAAGTCATGCAACAAATGCTTAAGTCGCACAACTCATTGATAGCAAGACGGTTCATACCATAAGTCGCATAACACGAATATTTACGTGGGCACCAAATCTGATTCTGGATAGTTGAATCTGATGCAACTCGCGTTTTATGATAAACCTTATTACTACAAAGTGTTAATCATGTGCTGCGGAACATTGAAGGGATTATTGGCAATATTGTAAGGTGGGCAGCTCGTCTAAAAACAATACGGAATGGTGCGCCAGGCTGATTTCGCCGGGACGGGGATTGCTGCCGCCGCCCACCAGCGCGACGCTGGACGCGGAGTGGTGCGGCGCACGCAGAATGCGGTGACGCCAGTTTTCCAGGCGAAAGCCGCCGTTCAGCGACTGGATCGCCGCCGCTTCAAGCGCTTCGCCTTCGCTCATCTCCGGCAGGATGCCGGGCAGGCGGCTGGCGAGCATGGATTTCCCGGTGCCGGGCGGCCCGGACATCAGGATGCTGTGGCCGCCTGCGGCGGCGACCTCCAGCGCACGCTTGGCGTGCGACTGGCCCTTTACCTCGCTGAAGTCGGGATAGATCGCCGTGCCGGCTTTGACCTCGGGGACATGGCGCGAAAGGCGCTCCTGGCCGGCAAGATGGGCGCAGACCTCGAGCAGCGAACGGGCGGGAAAGACCTGTGCATCCTCGACCAGGGCTGCTTCATCGGCATTGTCTCGCGGCAGGATGAAGGCGCGGCCGTCCTTGCAGGCCTTGAAAGTCATCGCCAGGGCGCCGCGAATCGGGCGCAGTTCGCCGGTCAGCGCCAGTTCGCCGGCAAATTCGTAGTCTTCGAGGTGTTGTGCCTTCAGTTGGCCGGAAGCGGCAAGGATGCCCAGGGCGATGGGGAGGTCGAAACGACCGCTTTCCTTGGGCAAATCGGCCGGGGCGAGATTGACGGTAATTCTGCGTGCGGGAAATTCGAAGCGCGCATTCTGCAGCGCCGCTCTCACGCGGTCGCGTGCTTCCTTCACTTCCGCTTCGGCCAGGCCGACCAGGGTAAAGCTTGGCAGGCCGTTGGCCAGGTGCACCTCCACCGTCACCAGCGGGGCATCCATGCCGTTCAAGGCGCGGCTGTAGAGGACCGCGAGGGACATGGAGAATTATGCCGTTTTGGCGGGTTCGGCCTGCTGTTTCTGTTCCAGGGCCGCGACTTGCGCTTCGAGCTTGTCGAGCTTCTCGCGTGTGCGCACCAGCACGGCTTGCTGCACCTCGAATTCTTCCCGGGTGACCAGGTCGAGTTTGGCGAACAGGCCTTGCAGCGAAGCGCGCAGATTCTTTTCCAGGTCGCCTGCCGGCGAAGCGGCCAGCACCTGGCTGATCTTGGCGTTGATTTCGTCTAGTACTTTATGGTTGAGCATGACAGTCCTCCTGAGGAGCCAAAGTCTACCAGAAATGAAGCGCTTTTAAGCGGCAGGCAGGGTGTTGCGCAGTTGCGCACAGCAATGGTGCGCCATGATGGTGCGGCGCTTCAGCTTTGTGCCCATACAAGGCGGGGTGTTTGAGCGTCGCAAGCAATGTATTGAATTATAAGAAATAATATTCTGGCACGGTCCGTGCTTATGTCTGGGCGTAGTTTTGGGTTGCAAATAATTTTATTTAGATAGAGATCAAGGAGATCAAGATGCGTAAATTAACTCAAGCCCTGTTGCTCGCTGGTGTTGTTGGAATGCCGGCTCTGATGGTGTCCACTTCTTCCATGGCCGATGAGGCGCCGGCCGCCAGTTCGGTTACGGGCAACATGGCTTTCGTGAGCAACTACGTGTTCCGCGGCCTGACCCAGACCTGGGCCAAGCCTACGGTGCAGGCGGGCCTGGATTATGTTCATCCGAGCGGCTTCTACCTGGGCACCTGGGGTTCCGGCGTAAGCGACAAGGAATATGCCAACGCCAGCATGGAATGGGATCTCTACGCCGGCTATAACGGTAAGTTCAGTGATGACTTTGGCTGGGGCGTCGGTGCGATCCAGGTTACCTATCCGGGCGGCCATGCCAACATCGCGGATAAAACCAAGTACGACACCACCGAGTTGAACGCGCAACTCACCTACAAGTTCATTACCCTGAAGTATTCCTATGCGCTGACCAATCTGTTCGGTCTGACAGACTTGAATTTCATTGGGGATGGAACTGGAGCAGGCATTGCCCCGACCGGCAACACCAAGGGCTCTGAGTACCTCGAGCTGAACGCTAGCTATGAAGTCATGGACAAGCTGGTTTTGGGTGGCCACATAGGGCACCAGAAGGTCAAGAACTGCTCCGCATGCAGCTATACCGACTACAAGATCAGCCTGAACAAGGAATTGCCGAAAGAAATGTTCGGCCTGAACATCGGCCTGGCTTACACCGACACCAATGCCGACAGGAATGCTTGGTCAGCACTTGCGCTGAATGGCGACTCCAAGTACCTCGGCGACAAGGCCTGGACTTTGTCGGTCGCCAAAACCTTCTAAATCCATTGAACTCATGCGGGCCGCGAACCGGCCCGCCATTCGGAAGGAGTCATCATGAAACTGGTAACTGCAATCATCAAGCCGTTCAAGCTGGATGAGGTGCGGGAAGCTCTGTCCAACGTGGGCGTACAGGGCATCACCGTAACCGAAGTCAAGGGTTTTGGGCGGCAAAAGGGTCACACCGAGCTGTATCGCGGTGCGGAATATGTGGTGGATTTTCTGCCCAAGGTCAAGGTGGAAGCCGCGATCAAGGCCGAAATGCTGGATCAGGTGATCGAGGCGATCGAGAAGTCCGCCACGACCGGCAAGATCGGCGACGGCAAGATCTTCGTTTCCGATCTGGAACAGGTAGTCCGTATCCGTACCGGCGAAACCGGTCCGGAAGCCCTCTAAAGGAGCATGTGATGAAAAGACTGTTTAGTTTGATCGCCCTGCTGGGCGTCCTGGGTCTGAGCGGCCCGGTAATGGCGGAAGACGCTGCTGCACCCGCCGCCGAACCGGCTGCGATGGCTCCGGCACCCGAGGCTGCCGCACCCGCTGCGGCGCCTGAAGCAGCGGCTCCTGCCGCGGCACCCGAGGCTGCACCGGCTGCTGCGCCGGTACCCGAGGCCAAGCTCGATAGCGGCAACACGGCCTGGATGCTGACTTCCACCGCTTTGGTGCTGTTCATGACCATTCCCGGCCTGGCGCTGTTCTATGGCGGCATGGTGCGCAAGAAAAACGTGCTCGCCACCATGATGCAGAGCTTCGCCATCACCGCGCTGGTTACCATCATCTGGATGGTGGCAGGTTACAGCCTGGCCTTCGCGCCCGGCGGACCGTTCATCGGCGGGCTGGACAAGCTCTTCCTGCACGGCGTGGACCTGAACGCCCTGACCGGCGTGGCGGGTGCGAACATCCCGGAAACCGTGTTCGTGATCTTCCAGATGACTTTCGCCATCATCACCCCGGCCCTGATCACCGGTGCTTTTGCCGACCGCATGAAGTTCTCCGCGATGCTGTGGTTCATGGGTATCTGGTCGCTGGTGGTTTATGCGCCGATCACCCACTGGGTGTGGGAAGCGGGCGGCTGGCTGTTCACCAAGGGCATCCTGGACTATGCCGGCGGCACCGTGGTGCACATCAACGCCGGTATCGCCGGCCTGGTGGTCGCCATCATGCTGGGCAAGCGCGTCGGCTACGGTAAGGAAGCGATGGCGCCGCACAACCTGGTGCTGACCATCATGGGCGCAGCCATGTTGTGGGTGGGCTGGTTCGGCTTCAACGCCGGCTCCGCCCTGGCTGCTGACGGCCGTGCCGGTATGGCCATGGCCGTCACTCAGGTCGCCACTGCTGCCGCTGCACTGGCATGGATGTTTGCCGAATGGATGAGCAAGGGCAAGCCTTCCGTACTGGGCATTGCTTCCGGTGCGGTTGCCGGCCTGGTTGCCATCACCCCGGCTTCCGGCTTCGTCGGCCCGATGGGCGCGCTGGCCATCGGCCTCGCCGCCGGCGTGGTGTGCTTCTGGGGCGCGACTTCGCTCAAGCGCATGCTGGGCTATGACGACTCCCTCGACGCCTTCGGTGTGCACGGCATCGGCGGTATCGTCGGCGCCCTCCTCACCGGCGTGTTCGCGGTGAAGGACATCGGCGGCACGGCCGGCATGCTGGAAGGCAACGGCGGCCAGGTGATGATCCAGCTGATCGGCGTGGGCGCCACGATGGCCTACACCGCAGTCGCTTCCTTCATCATCCTCAAGGTGATCGACATGGTGATCGGCCTGCGCGTCTCCGAAGAGGAAGAGCGCGAAGGTCTCGACGTCAGCCTCCACGGCGAGCACGTGGACTAAGGCAGACACCCTGCGGGCCCGCAGGATGCAGCAAGGTTCGTAAATTTCTCCATCCTCTCCCTTCATAGAGTGGAATTCGGGGCGGCGCAAGCCGCCCCTTTTTTTGCCTCGAAATGCCGCTGCACAGCTTTGGTGCGCCGTGGCAGTGCATGCACCAGCACGCGTTCGCATTCCGCCCGTCCGGTTATGTTGATTGATCGTAGATCAATGATTTATATGTATTTAATAAACTGGCACGGTAAATGCTTTATTGCTAAACAGAGAGGTGCAGCATCGACTGTATCTTATGGCGCTAGGGTTCCGGTCCCCTTCGGGGATGTCTGGTCCGAGAGCTGCCAGGCCCGCGCAGTGTGTCGGGCTCCACGGAGGGATAAAAGCCCGGGAGGTCGCGTCCAGTACGTGTGCGCCTCTTGAGCCTATCAACCACCGCAGGAGTGCTGACATGTCTATCAAGCGTTTTCTTTCCCGTGCCATCCCGGCTGTTTCCCTTTCGTTCGCGTTGCTGACCGCAGCCCCGGCGGCCCACGCCACGGTCAAGGTCGGCCTTTCCGACTGGCCGGGCTGGGTGGCCTGGTACGTCGCCGAGCAGAAGGGCTTTTTCAAGAAATACGGCGCCGACGTGAAGCTGGTGTGGTTCGCCAACTACACCGACTCCATTTCCGCCCTGTCCGCCGGCCAGATCGACGCCAACTCGCAGACCTGGAGCGACACCATGGCACCGCTGGCCAAGGGCATCGCGCTGAAGACCATCATGGTCAACGACAACTCCGCCGGCAACGACGCCCTGATGGTCAGCCCCAAGATCAAGAGCATGGCCGACCTCAAGGGCAAGTCCGTGGCGCTGGAAGAGTTCAGCGTGTCGCATTTCCTCCTCACCATGGCCCTGTCCAAAAACGGCATGAGCCTCAAGGACGTGAAAGTGGTCAACCTCTCCGCCGGTGACGCTGCCGCCGCCTTCCTGGCCGGCCGCGTGGATGCCGCCGTGGTGTGGAACCCGTGGGTCAACAAGATCCAGACCAGCGGCAAGGGCAAACCCCTGTTCACTTCCAAAGAGGTGCCCGGCATGATCCCCGACCTGCTGGTAGCCCAGGAGAAGTCGGTCAAGGCCAACCGCAAGGACTACCTCGGCATGATCAAGGCGTGGTACGACACCGAGAAATTCATCCGCGAAAACCCGGATGAAGCCACCAAAATCATGGCCAAGGTGGTGAGCATGCCGCCCGCCGAATACAAGATCTTCCTGCCCGGCACCAAGTTCTTCGACCAGAAGGGCAACCTGCAGGCCTTCGGCCCCGCCAGCGACGCCACCTCGCTCATGGGCGTGGCGCCCACCATCGCCAAGTTCCTGCTCGACAACAAGCTGATGGAAGGCAAGGTGGATTTCGCCAAGGGCCTCGACAGCTCGCTGGTTCAGGAAGTGGCCAAGCGCTAGGAGTCAGCCATGTCAGCCCAACGAAGCCCTTCCCGATCCCGCCTGTGGGTGATTCGCGGCCAGCTGCCGCGCCGCCAGTACCTGGTGTTCGCGGCCCTCGGCCTCATCACGCCGCTGATCGGCTGGTGGCTGCTCGCCTCCAGCGGCCTGATGGACAAGGTGTTCATGCCCAGCCCCATGGACGTGCTGCATCGCGTCTATACCTGGGCCGTGGAGGCCGACCTGATGGGCGATGCCTGGATCAGCACCTGGCGGGTGACGGCGGGCTTCGTGCTTTCGGCGCTGATCGCCCTGCCCCTCGGACTCTACATCGGCACCTACCGGCCGGTGCAGGCGTTCTTCGAGCCGCTCACCGACTTCATCCGCTACATGCCGGCAGTGGCCTTCATTCCGCTGGTGATGTTGTGGGTGGGGATCGACGAGGGTTCGAAGATCGCTATCATCTGGATCGGCACTTTTTTCCAGATGGTGCTGATGGTGGCGGAGGACGTGCGCCGCGTGCCGATGGCGCAGATCGAGGCAGCCCAGACCATGGGCGCGACGCGCAGCGAGATCGTCACCCACGTCATCCTGCCCTCGGCCAAGCCGGCGTTGCTCGACACCCTGCGCGTCACCATGGGCTGGGCCTGGACCTACCTGGTGGTGGCCGAGCTGGTGGCCGCCAATTCCGGCCTGGGCTACGCCATCCTCAAGGCGCAGCGCTTCCTGCAGACCGACAAGATTTTCGCCGGGATCATCCTGATCGGCCTCATCGGCATGGTCATCGATCAGCTGTTCCGCCTGGCTCACCGCAAGGCTTTCCCCTGGCTGCATCACAAGTGAGCACAACCATGACCACAAAAATCCAGATCAGCGGCGCCGACAAGGTTTTCACCACCAGCAAGGGCGAGGTTCATGCCCTGCAACAGGTGGACCTCGACATCGGCGCCAACGAATTCGTCACCTTCGTCGGCGCCTCGGGCTGCGGCAAATCCACCCTGCTGCGCGCCATCGGCGGGCTGGAACAGCTCAGCTCGGGGTCCATCAAGGTGGACGGCAAGCCGATAACCGGCCCGGGCGTCGACCGTGCCATGGTGTTCCAGCACTACAGCCTCTATCCCTGGCTGAAGGTGATGGAGAACATCAAGTTCAGCCGCAACCTCCGGGTCAACCGTGAAAACATCACTTCGGCCGACGTGGAACGCGCCTCCGGCCGGGCCGACGCCCTGCTCGGCCTGATGGGCCTGGGCCACGCCGCCGGCGCCTATCCCAACCAGCTGTCCGGCGGCATGCAGCAGCGCGTAGCCATCGCCCGGGCGCTCATGCCGCGGCCCGAGATCCTGCTCATGGACGAGCCGTTCGGCGCGCTCGACGCCCAGACGCGCGAAGTGATGCACGACCTGATCCGCCACGTGTTCAAGCTGGAGAAAGCCACCATCGTGTTCGTCACCCACGACGTGGAAGAGGCCATCTACCTCGGGCAGCGCGTCGTCCTCATGGCGCCCCGTCCCGGTCGCGTGGACACCATCTACGACGTGCCCCTGCCGGCGGAGCGCAACCAGGAGATGAAGCTGGCGCCGGAGTTCCTGCGCCTCAAGCGCGAAATCCTCGACCGCATCCGCGAGACCTCCGGCATGAAGACCGATCTGGACCTGCTGGAGCGCCTGTCGCGGGAAGCGGAGGTGGAACAATGAAACCCGTGCTGTGGCAGGAACTGAGCTGGGAAGACGTCGCCGCCCTGCGCGACCGGGGCATCACCATGGCCATCCTCCCGGTGGGCGCCACCGAGCAGCACGGCCCCCACCTGCCGCTCGGCGTCGATACCCTGTCGGCGGAAGCCGTGGCCCTGGGCGCCTCGGCCGCGACCGGCATCCCGGTGCTGCCGACCCTGGCCTACGGCTGTTCCCTCGGCCATTCGCCGAAATGGCCGGGCACCATTTCCCTGCGCCCCGAGACCCTGTCCCGGCTGGTGCTGGAAATCGCCGAATGGCTGCAGGCTGCCGGCTTCGAGCGCCTGCTCATCCTCAACGGCCACGTCACCAACTGGGCGCCGCTGCGCTGCGGCCTGGAGAACATCCGCCACACCTATCCGCACATGCGGGTGGCCCTGCGCTCGCTGTGGGATGTCGCACCCGAGGCACGCAAGCAATACCACGCCGACGCCGAGAACTTCCACGCCAACTGCGCCGAGACCTCGCTCATGCTTTCCCTGCGCCCCGAGCTGGTGCGCATGGACAAGGCGGTGGACGAACCGGACCGCTCCGCCCACTGCTTCTTCGCCTACCAGGTGTGCGACGAAAGCCGCCACGGCGTGGTGGGCAGCCCCTCCGCCGCCACCCCGGAACAGGGCGCAAGCCTGCTGCAACAATGCGTGACGGCCCTGAGCGAGCAGCTCAGAGCCGCCCTGACTGAAAAGACCCCGCTGGAAACCCAGCCCTGACACAGGAGTATTTGCCATGAAAATGAGTTCCCCCATCGTCGACGCCGCCAAGGCCAAACTGGAAAGCGCCGGCGTGAAATACGCCCTCGCCAGCTACGTCGACATGCACGGCATCAGCAAGTCCAAGATCGTGCCGCTGTCCCATTTCGCCCAGATGGCCGCCGGGTCCGAGCTGTTCACCGGCGCCGCCCTGGACGGCGTGCCGCAGCAGGTGAACGACGAGGAAGTGGCCGCCCACCCGGACCTGGATTCCCTCGCGGTGCTGCCGTGGAACAAGGAAATCGCCTGGTTCGCCAGCGACCTCCACCTCAAGGGCGCACCGTTCGAGGCCTGTTCGCGCGGCATCCTCAAGAAGGTGCTGCAGGAGGCCGCCGACCTGGGCTACCGCTTCAACCTCGGCATCGAGACCGAGTTCTTCGTGCTCAAGGACAACCCGGACGGCAGCTTCGGCCCGGTGAGCGAGCGCGACACCCTGGCCAAGCCCTGCTACGACGTGCGCGGCTTTCTCGACAGCTACGGCTACCTGGACGAGCTGGTGCAGGCCATGGACGGCCTGGGCTGGGACGTGTATTCCTTCGACCACGAGGACGCCAACGGCCAGTTCGAAACCGATTTCATGTACGCCGACGGCCTCACCATGGCCGACCGCTTCACTTTCTTCCGCCTCATGGCCAACGAACTCGCCCACAAGCGTGGCTGGTTCACCACCTTCATGGCCAAGCCCTTCGGCAACCGCACCGGCAGCGGCGCGCACTACAACATGTCGTTCGCCGACCTGGAAACGGGCGAAAACCTGTTCGTCGACCCGAGCGACCCCCACGGCTTGAAGATGTCGAAACTGGGCTACCAGTTCATCGCCGGGGTGCTCAAGCACGCCCAGGCTATCTGCGCCGTGATCGCCCCGACCGTCAACAGCTACAAGAGACTGGTGCGCCAGGGCAGCATGTCCGGCTTCACCTGGGCGCCGGTGCACGTCTCCTACGGCAGCAACAACCGCACTAACATGCTGCGCGTGCCGCTGGCCGGCGGGCGGGTGGAGTGCCGCGCCGTGGACATGTCGTGCAACCCCTACCTGGCGGCGGCCATGATCCTCGCCGCCGGTCTGGAAGGCATCAGCGAAGGCCTCGATCCGGGCGCGCCGCACGCCGAGAACATGTATCTCTACTCCGAGAGCGAGCTGCACGATCAGGGCCTGAGCTACCTGCCGCGCACCCTGGGCGAGGCGGTCGACGCCTTCGAAGCCGACCCGCTCGCGGCGCAGGTGATGGGCCCGCTGATGGCCAAAACCTTCGCCGACTTCAAGCGCCGCGAATGGCTGGATTACCACAACAGCGTGTCTGAGTGGGAAATCAAGCGCTACCTGAAATTTTTCTGATG
>JBDKRR010000359.1:0-2692 GCA_039683315.1 Sulfuricella sp. | reverse complement strand
AGCGCCAGATGCGCATGGAAGCAGTGCTGGAGCAGCTGTTGCCGGCGCCGGAACTTGCGCCGCAGCGCCTCCATCAGGCGATGCGCTATGCGGCCCTGGGCGGCGGCAAGCGGGTGCGTCCGCTGCTGGCTTATGCTGCCGGCGAGTTGGGCGGCGCGCCGGTAGAACGGGTGGAAACAGTGGCGGCGGCGGTGGAGCTGATTCACGTTTATTCCCTGGTGCACGACGATCTGCCGTGCATGGACGACGACGACCTGCGGCGCGGCAAGCCGACCTGCCACGTGCAGTTCGACGAGGCCACCGCCCTGCTGGTGGGCGACAGCCTGCAAAGCCTGGCGTTTCAGCTCGTTGCGGAACGCACCATCGCCCACAGCGCGGCATTGCAGCTGGAGATGGTCAGGATGCTGGCGCTCGCTGCCGGTTCGCGCGGCATGGCGGGCGGGCAGGCGATCGACCTCGACTCGGTCGGCAAGAGCCTGACCCAGACCGAGCTCGAGTTCATGCACATGCACAAGACCGGCGCCCTGATTCGCGCTGCCGTGCTGCTCGGCGCGCATTGCGGCGATGGCGTGGAGGCCGAACACCTGGATGCGATCAATCATTACGCCAAGTGCGTCGGCCTGGCATTCCAGGTGGTGGACGACATTCTCGACGTGGAAGCCAGTACCGCGACCCTGGGCAAGACCGCCGGCAAGGATGCGGAGAATAACAAGCCGACCTATGTCAGCATTCTCGGGCTGAGCGATGCGCGCAACCTGGCACAAGAGCTGCACCAGAATGCGCTTTCGGCACTGACCGGTTTCGGCGATAAGGCGCGCAGGCTGGTGCAACTCGCCGATTTCATCGTGCGGCGCCAGTCCTGATGTACCAGTTGCTCGAGGCGGTAGATAACCCGGAACAGTTGCGCGCGCTGGACCGCAGGCAGCTGCCGCAGCTCGCCGCCGAGTTGCGTGCATTTCTGATCGAAAGCGTATCGCGTACCGGCGGTCATCTTTCTTCCAATCTAGGTACGGTGGAGCTGACCATCGCCCTGCATTACGTGTTCAATACGCCGTCCGACCGGTTGGTATGGGATGTCGGACATCAGACCTACCCGCACAAGATTCTTACCGGCCGGCGCGCAGCCATGACCAACCTGCGCCAACTGGGCGGTATCGCCGGCTTTCCGCGGCGCGACGAGAGCCCCTTTGACGCGTTCGGCGCCGGACACTCCAGCACCTCCATCAGCGCCGCGCTGGGCATGGCGGTGGCCGCCAAGCAGCAGGGCACTGACCGGCGTGCCGTGGCCATCATCGGCGACGGCGCCATGACCGCGGGAATGGCGTTCGAGGCGCTCAACAACGCCGGGACCATGGACGCCAACCTGCTGGTGATTCTCAACGACAACGACATGTCGATTTCGCCCAACGTGGGCGCGCTCAATAACTATCTTGCCAAGCTCATGTCCGGGCGCTTCTACGCGGCCGCCCGGCGTGCCAGCAAGAAAGTGCTGGGCGGTGTTGCCCCGCCGATCTGGGAGCTGGCCAAGCGTGCCGAAGAGCATATGAAGGGCATGGTGATTCCCGGCACCTTGTTCGAGGAATTCGGCTTCAATTACATCGGGCCGATCGACGGCCACGATCTTGACGTACTCATCCCCACGCTGATCAATATCCAGCAGCTGGAGGGGCCGCAGTTCCTGCACGTGGTGACACAGAAAGGGAAAGGCTTCCGGTTTGCCGAAGAGGACCCCTGTCTCTATCACGGCGTGGCCAAGTTCGACCCCGAGGATGGCGTGCTGGGCAGCAAGCCCGGCAGCCGCAAGACCTATACACAGGTTTTCGGCGACTGGCTGTGCGACATGGCGGCGGCAGATTCGCGCCTGGTGGGCATTACCCCCGCGATGCGCGAGGGCTCCGGCATGGTGAAGTTTTCCGAGGATTTTCCCGCGCGCTATTTCGATGTCGGGATCGCCGAACAGCACGCCGTGACTTTCGCCGCCGGGCTGGCCTGCGAAGGGCTGAAGCCGGTAGTGGCGATTTATTCCACTTTCCTGCAGCGCGCCTACGACCAGCTGGTCCACGATGTGGCGCTGCAGAACCTGCCAGTGGTTTTCGCCATCGACCGCGCCGGACTGGTGGGGGCGGATGGTCCGACCCACGCCGGCAGCTTCGACCTTTCTTTCTTGCGCTGCATCCCCAATATGGTGGTGATGGCGCCGAGCGACGAGAACGAATGTCGCCAGATGCTGTACACCGCTTTCCAGCTCGATCAGCCCACTGCGGTGCGCTACCCGCGCGGCAGCGGGGACGGTGTGGCCGTTGTCAAGGAAATGACGGCGTTGCCGGTGGGGCGAGGCGAAATGCGCCGTCGCGGCGAGAAAATCGCCATCCTGGCGTTCGGCAGCATGCTGAGCCCTGCGCTGCAGGCAGCCGAAGAGCTGAACGCCAGCGTGGCAAACATGCGCTTCGTCAAGCCGCTGGACGACGCGCTGGTCAAGGAGCTCGCGGCCAGCCACCAGCTGCTGGTGACGGTGGAGGAAAACGCCGTGATGGGCGGTGCCGGCAGCGCGGTGGCCGAGAGCCTGGACCAGCAGGGGGTCACCATTTCCCTGTTGCAGCTCGGCTTGCCCGACCAGTTTGTCGAACAGGGCGATCACGCCGTATTGCTGAAGATGTGCGGCCTCGACAAGGATGGACTGGTGCGATCCATC
>JBDKRR010000358.1:0-24757 GCA_039683315.1 Sulfuricella sp. | reverse complement strand
CGCGCAGGTGCCGGCCACAACGCCCTGGTGCAAATAACTGGAGGGAGTCCAGGCCACGGTCGTATGGCAGGTATCGCACGACTGGGTGGTCGGGATATGCGTTGCCGGCTTGACTTGCGCGTTGATGGCTACATAGGCCCCGCTGTGGCAGGTCGCGCAGTTACCGGCAGCGACCGGGCCGCTGGTGCCGCCATGGTTCATCAGCCCTGGTGCAAAAGCGACGAAGCCGTTGTGGCAGGTGTCGCACTGGACAGCTGTAGGAAGGTGGTTGGTCGGCTTGCCGAGAGCACTGGTGCCGTTGTGACAACTGGAGCAGCGCCCGGAGACCGGCGGAGTCGCGGCGGCATGGTTGAAGGTAGCTGTCGCCCACGAGACCGTCGAGCTGTGACAGGTATCGCACTGCGCGGTGGTCGACACGTGGGTTGGCGTTTTCATCTGGGCGTTTTGTGCCACGTAGGCGCCGCTGTGGCAGGTCGAGCAGTTGCCTGCTGCGACCGGGGAGTTGGTGCCGGCATGGCTCATGACGCCGGGCGCGAAAGCGATGAAGCCGTTCACGTGACAGACATCGCACTGCGCAGCCGTCGGGATATGCGTCGCCGGCTTGCTCAGCGCATTGACCGCCACGTAGCTTCCGCTGTGGCAGGTCGAGCACTGGCCGGTCAGCCCGGCGTGGTTCATCCGCGCCGGCCTGAAAGCGGTGAAGTTGGTGTGACAGGAATCGCACTGCGCGCTGGTGGGAATATGCGTTGCCGATTTGCCGATCACCGTTACTCCGTTGTGGCAGGTCGAGCAAGCGCCGGTGGCAGAAGCCGCATGGGTGTAAGTAGCGCCAGCCCAGGTGGACGTCGAATGGTGGCAGGTATCGCACTGCGCCGTGGTCGTCAGGTGGGTCGGGGTTTTGGCCAGGGCGTTTGCCGCGATGTAGGCTCCGCTATGGCAGGTCGCACAGTTGCCGCTTGCGGCCGGCCCGGTGGTGCTGCCGTGGCTCATGACCGCCGGCGCGAAAGCAGTGGTGTTGGTGTGGCAGGTGTCGCACTGGGCCGTGGTCGGAATGTGATTGGTCGGCTTGCCCAGGGCAGCCGTGCCGTTGTGGCAGGTCGAGCAGCGCCCCGATACCGCAGGTGTGGCGGTGGCGTGGTTGAAGGTGCCGGTCGCCCAGCTGACCGTCGAATTGTGGCAGGTATCGCATTGGGCCGTAGTCGATATATGGGTCGGGGTCTTCATCTGCGCATTCTGGGCAACGAAGGCACCGCTATGGCAGTTGGAACACGAACCCTGCAGGCCGGCGTGATTCATCACCGACGGGAACCAGGCTACGAAACCTCCGGAGTGGCAAGTGTCGCACTGGGAAATGGTCGGAATATGGTTGACTGGTTTACCCAATGCATTGGCGTAAACAAAGCTGCCGCTGTGGCAGGACGCACATTGCCCGGCCGTTCCCGCGTGGTTCATCCGCGCTGGTCTGAAAGCCGAGAAGTTGGTGTGGCAGGTATCGCACTGCGCGCTGGTGATAATGTGATTAGCTGGCTTGCCTAGCGCCGTTGTGCCGTTGTGGCAAGTGGAGCATTGGCCGTTGGCGCTGGCATCGTGCGCGTAAACTGCCGTTGCCCATGAACTCGTGGAGTTGTGGCAGGAATCGCACTGTGCGCCAGTGCTGACGTGCGTCACCGGTTTCATCTGTGCATTCTGCGCAAGATAGGCGCCGCTGTGGCAGGAAGAACACAAGCCGGTCAGCCCGCTGTGGTTCATGGTCGCGGGACTCCAGTTGACGAAACCGCTGACGTGGCAGCTATCGCACTGGGCGATGGTGGGTATGTGGTTGATCGGGCGCGACAGGGCATTGGCGAAGAGATATGAACCATTGTGGCAGGTCGAGCATTGGCCCGTCATGCCGCTGTGGTTCATCTGTGCCGGCCGGAAGGAACTGAAATTGGCATGGCAGGTGTCGCACTGCGCATTCGTGGGAATGTGGGAAGAAGGTTTGCCCAGCGCTGCGGCATTGTTATGACAGCTTGAACAGCGACCGGCCACTGCGGGCGTGGCCGCGGTGTGGTTGAAAACGGCAGTTGCCCAGGAGTCCGTCGAGCTATGGCATGTATCACACTGGGCGGTCGTGCTGATGTGTGTCGCCGGCTTGGTGTGGGCATTCTGCGAAACGAACACGCCGCTGTGGCAGGTCGAACACCTGCCCGCCATACCCGTATGGTTCATCGTAGCGGGGCTCCAGTTGATGAAACCGCTGACGTGGCAGGAATCGCACTGCGCCGTAGTCGGAATGTGGATGTTGGGTTTGGACTGCGCGTTGGCAAAATTATAGGAACCGCTATGGCAACTGGCACACTGGCCAACTGTACCAATGTGGTTCATCTGCGCCGGCTTGAAGGCTGCGAAATTCGTGTGGCAGCTATCGCACTGCTTCGTGGTCGGTATGTGGTTCGATGGCTTGCCCAGCGCGCTGGCTCCGTTATGGCAGTCCGAACAGCGGTTTACGACGGACGGCGCGATCGTCGCGTGGTCCGGCCGGGCGGCTGTTGCCCAGGAAGTCGTCGAGTTGTGGCAGGTATCGCACTGGGCGGTGGTGGGGATGTGGGTCGACGGCTTGGACTGCGCGTTCTGCGTCAAGAAAGAGCCGCTGTGACAGGTGGAACAGTTCCCGGCCGCAGCAGGCCCCGTCATGTTGGCGTGCATCCCGCTCACGCCGACGGAGATCGGCGCAAAAGACACGCCGGCGGCATGGCAGGCATCGCAGGACGCCGTGGTGGGAATGTGGGTGGTCGGCTTGCCGCTGGCGCGTGTCCCGTTATGACAGGAGGCGCAAGTTCCCGGAGCGACCAGTGCGTGGGTGTATCCGGCAGGCAGCCAGGACGAGGATTTATGACATGAATCGCAAGAGGAATGCGTCGCCACGTGTGCTGCTGGCTTACCCGTGGCGGTAGCGCCGTTATGGCAGGTATTACATGCGCCCTGCATGACCCCTTGGGTTGTCTGGTGGCGGAAACTGCTCGGCGTCCAGCTGACATTCCCGTGGCAGGCGTCGCAGGCTGTCGTTGTGGGCACGTGTGTCGCCGTCTTTCCCGGCGCCCGCCCGCCGGGACGGTGGCAGGTTGCACAGTCGCGCGGCGTACCGCGGAACAGGCCCTGAGTGTGACAGGACTCGCAGGCTTCCTTGGCGTGAGCGCCGTCGAGAATGAAGCCCGTGGCGTTGTGATTGAAGGACAACCCGCCGGGAGCCTGGATCGCGGCTGACGCCGAACCGGTAATGAATATGGCCAGCACATAAAAGACCGCAAGGGTCAACTGGCGTACCAAACGGTTAATGGTCGTTTTTTGACAAGTCATTGGGGCTCTTTATGGGGATCATCTCATCCGTCATGTAATGACAAGTGAGTTACAGCTTATATTTTTGGCGATTCTATGATAAATGTCAGAAAAGTATCGTTAACCTTGTGTAATCTTGCCCTCCCGTTTCCCCAAGCGGCGCTAACGGCTGAGCCACGCCCCGTATTTCTACCTCCGCACTTTCCTCCAGCTGCTCGTCACGTGGCAGCGCTCGCATTGACCGCTGAAGCCGCCATCGTGCACATCGTCCTTCAGGTGGCAGCTGACGCAAGCCCTGCCCAGCTTGCCCTGGCTGTTCGCTGACTCCTTGTGACAATCGTCGCAGGCTGCCTTTGCATGGCCCCCGTCTAGCGCAAAACGCGTGGTTCCGTGATCGAAGTCCCAGGACTTCCAGGTGCCGGTGTAATGACAGGTTTCGCACTTGGTGCCGAAGCGGCGCTTGTGCTTGTCGTCTTTCTCGTGGCAAGCGTTGCACGCGGTCGGAGCATCGTGGAATGCCGGTGTCAGATGGCATTTCTTGCACTCCGACTTGGCGTGGCTGCCGGTCAGAGGGAAGCGCGACTTGTTGTGGTCGTACGGCGCGTCCTTCCAGCGCTTCTCGTTGTGGCAGCTTTCGCACTTGGTGCCCAGCTGCTCCTTGTGCTTGTCGTCCTTGCGGTGGCAGGCAAAACACTGGCTTCCCAGCTTGCTCTTGTAGATCGGCCCTTTCTCGGGCGTGTGGCAAGCGTCGCACTTGGTCTCGGCGTGTTTACCCTTCAGGGCGTACTTGGTCTCGCGGTCGTGCTTGAATGTGCTGCTTTTCCAGTCCTTCGCCGTATGGCACGTCTCGCACTTGGTGCCGTAGCGGCCTTTGTGGCCTTTGTCGTCGTCCTCCTTGCGATGGCAGGCGACACACTCCTTGTCCACCTTCAGCTTGGCGTTCGGGCCGGAAACGCCCCCTTTGTGGCAGGACTCGCATTTGGCGTCGCGGTGCTTGTCGCGCAGCACGAAATGCGTGTTGTCATGATCGAAGCTCGATTTCTTCCAGCCATTCTCGTTATGGCAGGTGTCGCACTTTTCGCCCAGACCCCCACGGTGCCCTTTCTCCTGATCATCATTCTTATGGCAGGCAACGCACTTGGTCGGCAACTTCTGCTGCTGATAGAGCGCGCCTTTCTCTGGCAAATGACAGGCATTGCATTTAGTCTGCCGGTGTTTGCCCTTCAAGGCGTAACGCGTGTCGAGATCATGGTTGAAAATGACTTCCTTCCATCCCTTGTCGTTGTGACAGGACTCGCATTTCGACCCATAGCGTCCCTTGTGGCCCTTCTCCTGGTCGTCCTTCTTGTGACAGCCGTTACAGGTCAGCGGCGTCTGCTGGAAACCCTTGTCGGCATGGCACTCCTTGCACTTGACCTCGGCGTGCTTCCCGCCGAGCAGTGAGAACTTGGTCTTCTCATGATCGAATTTCGCCTCTTTCCAGCTCTTGTCGTCGTGGCAGGACTCGCACTTCGTGCCCAGCTTGCCCTTGTGACCCTTTTCCTGATCGTCCTTCTTGTGACAGTCGTTGCACAGCTTGGGGGCATCGCGGTACTTAACCTTGGCGAGGTGGCAGCTGGCGCACTTGACGCGCGCCTCCCGGTGCGCGCCCTTGAGCTGGAAATCGGTTCGGCCGTGATCGAACTTGGCTTTGTCGATGGCCGCGATCTTGGCGTTGCGGCCTTTGTGCTCGGTATGACAGTTGCGGCAATTGGCGTCTTCAAGACGACCGTGCATGCCGGTTTTGCTGTTGATGTCGGCGGCGACTTCCTTATGGCAATCGTTGCATAGCCGGACCTGTGCGGCCTTGTCGAAACGCTGGTGACACTTGCTGCACTCCAGTTCGTACTTGGCATGCCCCTGGATCACCTCGCCCGGCATCAGGGCCTTTTCGAAGGAATCGGCGGACGCAGCGCCTGCGAAGCAGGCCAGCAGGAACAACAGGCTAGTACAAGTGGACCGCAACGACATGCGCAATCCCGCTGAAGACCAGCAGGTAAATGAAGGGAACGTGGGCGACATGCCAGAGCGAGAACAGCTTTACCCAGCTGGACAGCTGGGCGAGCCGGATGATGGCGTAAATGTAATCGTCGATGTGGCGCTTGGCCAGACTGTAATTGAGCATGAGCTGGGCATATGGCCAATTCTGTTTCTTGGCCTCGGCCGCCAGAACTTTCTTGGCGTCGTGACGGACACTGCGCGACAGCTTCTTGCCCTTGTGGAGCAAGGTCATGAAGCGCCAGACACGTCGCGGCGAGCTGTGGAGTTCGGCAAAAGCCAACTGGTGGAACTCCTTGAGCCGCTTCTCGATATCCGGCTGCAGCGAAAAAACCGAGCCGATGCTTTCCTGGCGCGTCTTGAATTCGGCCTCAAGCTCCGAGAGGGTCAGCTCCCTGCCGTACAAGCCATTGTGGATATGGCGATAGACGAAACGCCCGACCATCCCGCTCAGCGCGACGAGCAGCATGGCGTAGAGCGCGATGCTGCCGTTCATCGAACCGGTCCTGAAGGTGGAATGAAACAGGATCAGCAGGGGACCGCCCATTCCCATGAACATGTGATAGCGGAACCAGCTATCCATGCGGCCCAGGCGATCAAGAGCGCGAACGCGCTTGCGCAAGGGATAAAGAAGCAGGCTCAGCATCATCAGCCCGCCGGCCAGGCCAAGGTTATAGCCCAGGTCGGAACCCGGCTTGAAGAGGTCGCCGAAGGCCACCAGCCAGGCCATACCCAGCACCAGAAGGGCCAGCAGTGCGACCGAGACGCGCCACACCCACAGCAGCGCCCTTTCCGCCCCCGGTTTAACTTGTATACCTACGGAAATTGAGTTCATTAATTTTGTTATGCAGAATTTTGCGGCATCTTATCGGCATAGGGATGCCGGGTAAAGTTAACGTTCTGTCATTTTCACCGCGCCGAAAAAATGGGTATTAGCAGTTAATATGCAAGACTCCTTTGTTATCATCCTCGCTCATGTCCGACCTCACCTTCTACCTCGTTCCGGCGCTGTTCGCCCTGGTCGCAGTCACGCTGCATGTTCGTTCCCATAAAAAGGCGTCCTGCCGCCACGCGGAAGTTCTGAAAGAAGCAGTGGAATCGGGGCTGACCGAACCGCCGTCGCTGCACCCGGTCGTTGACGCTTCGGTCTGCGTGGGTTCGGGTGCCTGCGTCAGGGCCTGCCCGGAAAGCGCAATGGGCGTCATCAGCGGTAAGGGCCTGCTGGTCAACCCTACTCACTGCATCGGCCACGGCGCCTGCGCGCCTGCTTGCCCGGTCGGCGCGATCAAGCTGGTGTTCGGCACCGCCAAGCGCGGCATGGACATCCCCAACGTCACGCCGGAATTCGAAACCAACGTACCCGGTCTGTTCATTGCCGGCGAACTGGGCGGCATGGGGCTGATCCGCAACGCGGTGAAGCAGGGGACCCAGGCCATCGGCACCATCGCCAAGCGCCCACGGGGCAAAGCCGATTTCGACGTCGTTATCGTCGGCGCGGGACCGGCCGGGATTTCCGCCTCGCTCGCCGCCAAACAGAGCAACCTGCGCTACGTCACCATCGAACAGGAAGACTCTCTCGGCGGTACCACGTATCACTATCCGCGCAACAAGCTGGTGATGACCGCGCCGATGAATCTGCCGCTGATCGGCGAAATCAAGGTGCGCGAAATCAGCAAGGAATCGCTGATGGAAATCTGGCTCGGCGTACTGGAAAAGGCCAAGCTGGACATCCGCTTCAGCGAGCGAATGGAAGACATCAGTCAGGAAGACGGCGTATTCGTGGTCAAGACCAGCAAAGGCAGCTATCGCGCTGCCAACGTGCTGTTCGCCATCGGCCGGCGCGGCACGCCGCGCAAGCTGGGGGCAAAGGGCGAAGAGCACCCCAAGGTCGTTTACCGCCTCATCGAAGCCGAGCAGTACCGCGGCTGCCACGTGCTGGTGGTGGGCGGCGGCGACAGCGCGCTCGAAGCCGCGCTGGCCATCAGCGAGCAGCCAGGCACCACGGTCACTCTTTCCTATCGCAGCAACGCCTTCAGCCGCGTCAAACCGAAGAACCGCGAGCGCATCGACGAGGCCGTCGCCAGCCAGCGCGTTCGGTTGGCCCTTGAAACCACCGTTAAGGAAATCACACCCGACCTGGTCATGCTGAAAAAAGGGGATGAGATCATCGAGCTGCCCAACCAGGCGATCATCGTCTGCGCGGGTGGCGAACTGCCGACCCCCATGCTCAAGAAGATCGGCATCCAGGTCGAAGCGCGCTACGGGACCTGATGCGCAGGAAACCGCGAGCGATCAGTCGCCCATGTTGGTGCCGACACGGCGCGCACTTTCCACCCAGGGGTGATCGGGAGGGACGGTTTTCACCTTGCCCGCCACGTCCTCCAGCTTCACCGCCTTGATGCCATCGCCTCGGGCAGCAACCATCACCCCGTAAGTCCCCTTGCTGATAAAGTCCGCGCACGCGGTTCCCAGACGGGTTGCCAGCAGGCGGTCCGCAGCGGAGGGAATGCCGCCGCGCTGCAAGTGCCCCAGGATGGTAATGCGGGCTTCCAGGCCGGTAAGCTGTTCCAGCTTCTTGGCCAAACGCAGGGTATGGTCGGCGTACTGTATTTCTGTTGTTTGGGCAGCATCGCCAACGCTCTTCTTGCCGCCCTTGGACTTGACTTTTTTCTCCTCTGCAGCGGACCGGGCCAGGAAATCCTGCATGGAAATCGCCCCTTCCGCCACGGCGACGATGCTGAACGGCTTACCGCCGCGGCTGCGTTCGCGGATCGCTTCGGCCACGCTTTCCACATCGTAGGGTATTTCCGGAATCAGGATGACGTCGGCGCCACCGGCGACACCCGCCCCCAGTGCCAGCCAGCCGGCACGATGCCCCATGATTTCCACCACGATGATGCGGTGGTGGCTGTGAGCCGTGCTGTGCAGTCGGTCGATCGCTTCGGTGGCGATTCCCAGTGCGGTATCGAAACCGAAGGTGATGTCCGTCATGGCGACATCGTTGTCGATGGTCTTGGGCAGGGTGATGACGTTGAGCCCTTTTTCCTTGAGGCGCAGGGCATTTTTCTGCGTGCCGCCGCCGCCGAGGCAAACCAGGGCGTCGAGGTGATTGTCGCGGTAATTGCCCACAATCACGTCGGTCATGTCCAGCACCTTGCCGCCCACCGGCATGCGGTGCGGTTTGTCGCGGCTGGTGCCGAGAATGGTGCCGCCGCGCGTGAGAATGTCCGACAGCTCGCCGCCATCAAGCCGCATGGTGCGGTTCTCCATCAGGCCGCGGAAACCGTCGCGGAAGCCGATGATATGCATGCCGTAATGGTTAAGCGCCGCCTTGCCCACGCCGCGTATAGCGGCATTCAAGCCGGGGCTGTCGCCGCCGGAAGTGAGGATGCCGACGTATTTTGTCATTGCTGATATTTCCTGGCAGTTCGCGTTGCGCTTTCCGCGCAAGAATCTAAATCCTGAAGCGGCTGACCGTCTCCCGCATCGATCCTGCCAGCTCGTCCATATGCTGCGCTTCCTTGGCCGATTCGCCGGCAGCGGCGCTGTTTCGCTCGGTGAGCTGTGCGACTTTTTCAACGTGGCCGGCCAGGTTGTTGCTGGCAGCGCTTTGTTCGACGAGGGCCACCGAGATGTCGTTGACCACTTGCGTCACCTGGTGGGCACCGTCCCGGATCTGGTTGATGGCATCGCCCGCCTGGTTCGCCAGCGATACACCGCCGTCGACCATGGACACGGTTCCGCTCATGGCCGCGACAGCAGCATGGGCGCTGCCTTGAATGGCCCCGATCATCTGGGTGATCTCCTCGGTAGCCTTGGTGGTGCGCTCGGCCAGCTTGCGCACCTCGTCTGCGACCACGGCAAAGCCCCGCCCCTGTTCACCGGCACGCGCCGCTTCGATCGCGGCGTTCAGCGCGAGCAGGTTGGTCTGATCGGCAACATCCTTGATCACCTGGACGATGGCGGAAATATCGTTCGAATGCTGCCCCAGTTCCTCGATGGTCTGGGAAGTGCGGCGTACGGTATCGGCGATCTTGGTCATTTCGCTGGCGGCTTCGTGAATGATCTTCCCGCCCTCGATGGAGAGTTCGCCCGATTTGCGAGAAATACTCAGCGCTTCCCGCGCACTTTCGGAAATATGGTTGATGCTGACTGTGACTTCTTCGACCGTCGCAGCCATTTCGGCGGAATCGTCGCTGCCCTGTTCGGAGCTGGAAGCCACCTGATCGGCGACGGCGGAAAGACGATGCGCCGCTCCCGACACCTGTGTCACGTTATCCTGGATGACGCCAAAGGACTGCTGCAGAACACCCATGAGTTCGTTGAAGGATTTCGCCGTCTGGCCGACTTCATCTGAACTGTCGATGGGGACGCGCTTGGAAAAGTCCGAGGATTGTTCGACTTCGCCGATCGTGGTCTGCATCAGGTTCAAGCGGCTGGCGATGGAACGAATGGTGGCGTAAGACTGACCCGCGCCGATGGCCAGACCCAGCAGCAGGGTAATCAGTACCACCGTCTTGGTAGTGGTATTGGATTTGCTGGCACTCTCGAAGGAATTTTTGGCGGTTTCTTTCTCGTGTCTCATCAGGTTCAGCAGAGCGTCCCGGGCGGCGGCAAATTTTTTCGCCGACTCCGTTTTCATGAAGCTGCTGGCGGTTTCGTAGTCTCCGCTGCGTGCCAGTTCTATGGTTTTATTCCCGGATTCGGCATAGTCTTTCCAGGCTTGCTCGAAAATCGCGGCCTGTGCCTTGCCCTCCTCGGAAACTACGGCAGCCCTGTACTCGCCCCAGGTACCGCTAAGTTGCTTGTTGACCTTTTCCACATCCTGGAAATGCACATCCGCGGCGCTGGAACTGTCCGCGCTCATGCCAGTAATGACTTGGGCGCGCGATTGGTAGACTACATCGAGCACCTCCCCCAGCTGCACCAGGGGAACGGTGTTGTTTTCATAAACCGAGCGCAGGCCTTCGCTGGTGCCGGACACCCCTCTCAGCCCCATGAAACCCACTATCGTCAGCAGCACGAGCAGACTGCCGGTTAGCAACATCAGTCTGGTGCTGATCTTTAAATTATCGAGCATGCAAATTCCCCCCCATGGCTTTCATTAATAATTATTATCCGGGGCGAAGCGGACCATGGCGCATCGCCCCGGTGACGGCTTATTACTTCTTGAGGATGTCGATCACTTTCTTTGCTGCGCCGCTAGGTTCGCCGATGGTGACCAGACCGAGGGGACGGGACAGGGCCGGCGCCTTGATGGCCTTGCTGTCGCCCGGGTCAGCCGCCATGTGCACCGTGGCCGCGCCACCGATGCCGCCCGGCGTGCGCGAAACCCAGGTAATGACCTCCTTGGGCGACTGCACTTCGGTAGCGCCCTGCACATAATCTGCGCCGTCCATGATGACTTTCTGGAAGAACAGGCCGGGTGCGAGGCCGGGCTTGGTCACGATGAACTTGATCGGCAGATCCGGGCCGCCCACCTCTTTCCAGTTGGTGATCTTGCCGGTGGCGATATCCTTCAGTTGAGCTTTTGAAAGCGCTTTAACCGGATTGCTCTTGTGTACGATCACCTGCATTTCATCCTTGCCGATTGGGTGAAACACCAGGTTGCCAGGAATTTTGATGTCTTTTTTCTGGTTTTTGGCGGCTTCCTTGCCTGCTTCAACAGCTTCATTCAATACGTCGCCGACGGCTGCCACCGGAACTTTGCCCTCGATCAGCGCGACCATGCCGTTTCCCGTGCCGACGCCGTTGAATTTGATCTCCACCCCGGCCTGCTTGAGCGCGTCGAGCTTGGGTTCGATCGATGCCTTGTACGGCGTAGTGCCGCCGGAAATTTCCAGTGTCTCGGCCCAGGCTGCGGACTGTGTAACCAATGCGGCAAATACAACGGCAAGGCTCAGTTTCATTGCTTTCATATTTTTTCCTTTTTTTGACAAAAGTTACGGGCTCTTGAGAAACTCAAAGTCACTGAAAAATGCGTGGAAAGCCATGGATCCACACTGCCTCCCGGGAAAAACCATCCGGTCGATCAGGTCAAACCATGGTGACATAAATCCACGAATATTTCTAGGCACGTGGATCTAATGAATCCGGGAAGGGAAACGCCATTTACCCGATGGTTTCCACTACGACAAACCGCGCGCAAGATCTGCCTTGATGTCCGCCACGGACTCCAGTCCAACCGCCACGCGCAGCAAGCCATCCCCGATGCCTGCAGCGGCGCGGGCTTCAGCCGTAACCCGGCTGTGGGTGGTGGTAGCGGGATGGGTGATGGTGGTTTTCGTGTCACCCAGGTTGGCGGTAATCGAGACCATGCGGGTGGCGTCCACCATGCGCCAGGCAGCTTCCTTGCCGCCCTTGACGTCGAACGCCACGATGCCGCCGCCAGTTTTCTGCTGTTTCGTCGCCAGTTGATGCTGGGTATGCGACGGCAGACCCGGGTAGTACACACGTTCGACCCAGGGCTGGGCTTCCAGCCATTGCGCCAGTTCCAGCGCATTGCGGGAATGCGCGTCCATGCGGATTTTAAGGGTTTCCAGTCCCTTGAGAATCACCCAGGCATTGAAGGCCGAAAGCGTCGGCCCGGCGGTGCGCAGAAAACCGTACACCCCTTCCATGAGCTGTTTGCTGCCCAGCACGGCGCCGCCCAGCACACGGCCTTGGCCGTCGAGGTATTTGGTGGCGGAATGAATCACGATATCCGCACCCAGATAGAGGGGGCGTTGCAGCATGGGCGTGCAGAAGCAGTTATCCACCGCCAGCCAGGCGCCGCTTTGATGGGCGATCTCGGCCAGCGCGTTAATGTCGCACAGTTCCGTAAGCGGATTCGACGGCGTTTCGACGAAGAACAGCTTGGTGTTGGGCTGAGCCGCCTGCTGCCAGGCACCCAGATCGGCCAGCGGAACGAAGGTGGTTTCCACCCCGAAGCGCTTGAGGATATTGCCGAACAACTGCACCGTGGTGCCGAAGATGCTGCGCGAGGCGACGATATGGTCGCCGGCGGAGAGCAGCCCCATCACGCAGGCGAGGATAGCGGACATTCCGCTCGACGTGGCGACGCAAAACTCCGCGCCTTCCAAGGCCGCAAGGCGATCCTGCAGCATGGTGACGGTGGGGTTGGTGAAACGGGAATAGATGTTGCCCGGTTCCTGGCCGCCGAAACGGTCGGCTGCCTGGGCTGCACTGTCGAACACGAAGCTGGAAGTCAGGAAAATCGCTTCGGAATGTTCGTTGAACTGGCTGCGCTGGGTTCCTGCCCGGACGGCCAGGGTTTCAAGATCGAAGTCGTCGCTCATTTTATTCCCCCGTTAGGTTGGTTGTAGCACAAGCGAGGCAATAAAAAACCCGTTCACTTGCGTGGACGGGTCTTCCCACGCTTTAGCCGTATTTATTAGGCGCCCGCAAGCTGTATTTCAAATCGGCGCATTTCAAAAGTACGCTGCTCATGACGGGTTGTCAAGCAAGCGTCGTCACATAGCATTTCAATCATTTTCGTTCAGATTGAGGTCCAGTTGGCGACTGGACAACCCTGCCCCGTCCTGCTTGGGGCTGCCGCGCGAGGACTCGATTTCGGCCAGGTATTCGGGCGTGATGTCGCCGGTGATGTAATTGCCGTCGAAACACGAGGAATCGAACGTCGTGATGGCGGGCCGCCCTTCCCGCACGGCCTCGACCAGCGCATCGAGATCCTGGTAAATCACTGCGTCGGCGCCGATTTCCAGTGCAATTTCCTCGTCGGAGCGGCCGGTAGCCAGCAGCTCGGCACGCGTCGGCATGTCGATACCGTAAACGTTGGGGAAGCGCACCGGCGGCGCGGCGGAAGCAAAATACACCTTGTTTGCGCCAGCCTCACGCGCCATCTGCACGATCTGGTGGCTGGTGGTGCCGCGCACGATCGAGTCGTCCACCAGCAGCACGTTCTTGCCTTCGAACTCAATGCCGATGGCGTTGAGCTTCTGGCGCACCGATTTCCTGCGCAACGATTGACCGGGCATGATGAAGGTGCGGCCGATGTAGCGGTTCTTGATGAAACCTTCTCGGTAGGGCACGTCAAGCTGGTTGGCCAGTTGCAATGCGCTGGGACGGCTGGTGTCGGGAATCGGGATCACCACGTCGATGTCCAGCTCTTCGAATTGACGGCGGATTTTCTTGGCCAGGCTAACGCCCATGCGCAGCCGCGTTTCGTATACGGAAATGCCGTCGATGACCGAATCCGGACGGGCCAGATAGACATATTCGAAGATACATGGATTGAGCGAGGTTTTTTCGACACACTGCTGACTGAAGAAATTGCCGCTTTCGTCGATCAGGATCGCTTCGCCGGGCGCCACGTCGCGGATCAGCTTGAAGCCCAGCACGTCGAGCGCGACGCTTTCGGACGCCACCAGGTACTCCGGCCCCTGCGCGGTCTCGGCGCTGCCGAATACCAGCGGGCGGATGCCGTGAGGGTCGCGGAAAGCCAGCAGGCCATAGCCGGAGATCATCGCCACCACGGCGTAGGCGCCCCGGCAGCGGCGATGCACGCCGGCCACGGCCTTGAAAATGGTTTCCGCGTCGAGCTGGTGATTGGCGGCACAGGATGCCAACTCATGTGCCAGCACGTTGAGCAGCACTTCCGAATCGGAAGTGGTGTTGACGTGGCGCAGATCCTGGCGGAACAAGTCCTCGCGTAACTGGTCGGCATTGGTCAGATTGCCGTTGTGTCCGAGCACGATGCCGAAAGGCGAATTGACGTAAAACGGCTGCGCTTCGGCGGCGGAAAACGCATCGCCGGCGGTCGGATAGCGCACATGGGCGATGCCCATGTTGCCCAGCAGGGAGCGCATGTTGCGCGTGCGGAACACGTCCGCCACTAGGCCGTTGGCCTTGTGCATGTGAAAAGTCGCGCCGTCGCTGGTAACGATGCCGGCCGCGTCCTGGCCGCGGTGCTGCAGCACCAGCAGGCCATCGTAAAGCAACTGGTTGACGGGGTTTTTCGCTACTACACCGAGAATTCCGCACATGTTGAAACGTCCTATTCAGTCATAACTCAGGCGCTTGGAAAAATCTTCCGGCAGCCATGTTTTTGCCTTGATGGTCAAGGCCTCCAGCGGTGAGCTGAACATCGCTTCACGCCAGAAATGTTGGTGCGGTAATGAAGTAAGACCTGCCAGCAACACCAGCACCATCACGATCAGCAAGCCGCGCGCAAAGCCGAAAATTGCGCCAAGGCCACGGTCGAAAGTACCCAACCCTACGGTCTTGACCAGTTCAGATAATGCGATGGTGAACAGGCTCATCAGCAACAACGTCACCAGAAACAGGATGATAAAAGCCGCCAGCAGCTTCAGCGCTTCGCCTGGAATGGCTGCCGGCAGTTGCGCCGCCAGCCACACCCCGTAGGTATTCGCCACGAGGAATGCCGCCACCCAGGACGCCAGCGCGAGAATTTCGCGTACTGCGCCGCGCATCACGCTGAGCAGGATCGACAGCCCGACAATCAGCAATACCGCATAATCAAATACCGTCATACGTCTTGCTTGAAAACCCGATCATTTTTTCTCGGTCACCAGACCATCCAAAATACCAGCCGACTTCAGCCGTGCAAGTGCTTGCTCCGCGTCCTGGCGGGTGGAATACGGTCCGGCGCGCACGCCGGTCTTTTCGCCGGCGGGGGATTTGATTTTTTCGAGGTAATATTTGACGCCCAGTTCCTTCAGCTTGGCCTGGCGCTGTTTGGCGTTGGCCTCACTGAGAAACGCACCGAGCATGACGACATAGCTGCCGCCGGCATGCGACGCTTCGGCGGCCTTGGCTGCCGGCTTGGCATCCTTCGGGCTAACGGCGGCTTCCTTGGCCTTCTCGGGTTTTTCCGCGGGTTTGTCTTTTTTCTTCGGTGCGGCCGGCTCCGGCTTGGCCTCCGTCACCTTCGGCAGAGGAGTTGGAGCAACCTGGGCGACATGTTTTTCTTGCTGAACGGCCGGTGGTTGCGGCTGTGCGACGGGAGAATCCGGCTGCGCAGGCGCCGCCGCGGGCTTCACCGCTTTGAGGGGAAAATCGTTGCTTTGCTGCGAGGGAATGCTGATGGCTATATCCTGCCCCACCGGCTTGGGCTCGTCATCCAGCACCATGGGCAGCACGGTGACCATCAGCGCGACCAACGTTATCGCACCCACCAGGCGACGTCGTGCGCGCTTTCTGAGCTGTAGTTCTTCAACAGTGGGGGAAGGACCGTTAGCCATTCAATCGGGTTTCCTGTTGCGGGCGCTTTGCATAACCTCGGCTACCGTGTGGAACGAGCCGAAGACCGCAATTCTATCATCTTCACCGGCGATTTGGCAGGCATGGCGGTAAGCAGCAGCGATATCGGGAAATGCCTGGATTGCATCAACACCCGCGCCCGCAAGACTGGCCTGAAGTTCAGCCGCGCTGGCCCCGCGCGCATGGGCTATGCCGGCCACCAGCCAGAGGTCGATTTCTTCGCGCAGTGCGGAAATAACACCGGCAATATCCTTGTCCCCCAGCATGGCGAACACCGCGATAGTCCTGCCGCTGCACCACATCTGGTGCAGATTGGAAGCCAGCGCGCGCGCGGCATGGGGATTGTGCGCCACATCGAGAATCAGCGCCGGCTTGCCCGGCAGCACCTGAAAACGACCCGGCACGCTTGCTTCCAGCAAGCCACGGCGGATATTTTCCGGCGTCACGGGAAGTTTGTCCTTGAGCGCCTCCAGCGCCGCCAGACAGGCACTGGCATTGTCGAACTGGTAAGCGCCGCGCAGCGACGGGTAAGGCAAAGTCAGGCGCCAGCCGCCCAGACTCCAAAACAGCCATTGTCCTTCCTGAGATTCGGCGCCGAAATCCCGGCCGATCTGTTTTAACTCCGCGGCAATATCCTCGGCGTGCTGCAGCAGGCTGTGCGGCGGATTGGGATCGGCGCAGACCGCCGGCCTGGCGGCACGAAATATGCCGGCTTTTTCCCGCCCGATGGATTCGCGATCATCACCCAGATAATCCGTGTGATCGATATCCACGCTGGTTACCACTGAACAATCCGCATCGAAGACATTCACCGCATCGAGGCGCCCGCCCAGCCCCACCTCCAGGATCGCCACCTCGATCTGTTGCTGGACAAACAGCCACATCGCCGCGAGCGTGCCGAATTCGAAATAAGTCAGGGAGATATCACCGCGCGCAGCGTCCACGGCAGCAAAGGCACGGCATAGCGAGTCATCGTCAACCTCGCTCCCGGCAATGCGCACGCGCTCGTTGTAGCGCATCAAATGGGGCGAGGTATAGCAGCCGACGCGGTAACCGGCCGCACCGAGAATAGCCTCGAGCATGGCGCAGGTTGAGCCTTTGCCGTTGGTTCCACCTACCGTCAGGATGGGAAAGAGCGGTTCGAGTTGGAGTCGCTCTTTGACGGCGGCGACCCGCTCCAAGCCCAGTTCAATGGTGCTGGGGTGCAACTGCTCCAGATGAGCCAGCCACTCCCCCAAGCCGGAACCAGAAAGGCGGGATGAGCAATGGGGGATGAGTAATGAACGGGGGGTTTCATTACCCATTACTCATCACCCATTACCAGCCGGACTCATTTCAAAGCCCGAATTCTTGTCAGATTTTGACATCATTGGGGCAGTAAGAGGCTAACTTAGGCATGCGCTGCCGGCATCCGCGTCATCATGGTGAGCATATTGGCGAAACGGTCGCGCATCTCGCGACGGTCGATAATCAGGTCCACGGCACCGTGATCGACCAGGAATTCTGCGCGCTGGAATCCTTCGGGCAGGGTTTCACGCACTGTCTGCTCGATCACGCGCGGCCCGGCAAAACCAATCAGGGCATTAGGCTCGGCCACGATTACGTCGCCGAGCATGGCGAAGCTGGCGGAAACGCCGCCCATGGTCGGGTCGGTCAGCACCGAAATGAACGGCAAACGCGCTTCGGCCAGCTTGGCCAGCGCCGCACTGGTCTTGGCCATCTGCATCAGGGAAAGCAGCCCTTCCTGCATGCGCGCCCCGCCGCTGGCAGCGAAGCAGATGAAGGGTAGATTGTGTTCAAGGCAGACATTGATACCGCGCACGAAGCGCTCGCCCACCACTGAACCCATCGAACCGCCCATGAACTTGAATTCGAATGCCGCGGCCACCAGGGGAATACCCTTGACAGCCCCTCTCATCACCACCAGCGCATCGGTCTCGCCGGTATCGCGGCTCGCATCGACCAGACGGTCGGGATAACGTTTGCTGTCCTTGAACTTCAGGCTATCGACCGGCAGCACCTCGGCGCCGATCTCGACCCGCGGCTCTACATCGAGCAGAACATGCAGGCGGGTTCGCGCCGAAATCCGGTGGTGATGGCCGCACTTCGGGCATACCTCCAGGTTCTTTTCCAGATCGGTGCGGTACAACACGGATTCGCAGGTCGGACACTTGCTCCACAACCCTTCCGGAACGGACTTCTTGGTGTCGCTGCTGATCTTGCGTTTGATTTTTGGCGGTAGAAGTTTCTGAAACCAGCTCATGATTTATCCTTAAATTAGCTGTCAGTAATCAGCGTTCAGCGTTCAGCAATGAGAAGCGGTTTCACCACGCATTTACTGACAGCTGACAGATGAAAGCTGATGGCTGTTTACTTGCTGTCCATTGCGGTACGAAAACCCTTCACCAGGGCATACACATTCGACAACACCGCGTCCTGCGGGGCGTCTTCGATTTCCTGTACGATGCGGCTGCCGATCACAACCGCGTCGGCAAACCGGGCGACCGCTTGCGCAGTGGCAGCATCGCGAATACCGAAGCCGACGCCCACCGGCAGGCTGGTAGCAGCGTGAATGACGGGTATCTTCCCGCTGACTTCCTGCAAGTCCAGATTGGCTGCGCCCGTCACGCCCTTGAGCGAAACGTAATAAATGAAACCGCTCGCCAGTTCTGCCACCTGCTGGAAACGCCGGTCCGGCGTGGTGGGAGAAAGCAGGAAAATCATATCGATTTCGTGCAGTCTCAATTGCGCGGACAGGCCGGCGCATTCCTCGGGCGGATAATCCACCGTCAGCACACCGTCCACACCCGCAATTCCGGCTGACTCGGCGAACTTCTCATAACCCATCGCCTCGATCGGGTTGGCATAGCCCATCAGCACCACCGGGGTGGTGTTATCGGCTTTGCGGAACTCGGCCACCATTGCGAGGACGTCTTTCAACCCGGTACCGTGTTTCAGTGCCCGTTCGCTGGCACGCTGAATGGTGGGGCCGTCCGCCATCGGGTCGGAAAACGGCACGCCAAGCTCGATGATATTGGCACCCGCTTCCACCAGTTTGTGCATTAGCGGCACAGTCTGGGCAGGGGACGGGTCGCCGGCGGTGACGAAGGGAATCAGGGCTTTTTTTCCCTGCTGCTTGAGCGTGCTGAAGGTGCCTGCAATACGTGACATGAATATTCCTAAAACTTGAGTCCCGACAATTCCGCCACTGTGTTCATATCCTTGTCGCCACGTCCGGACAGGTTGACCAGCAGCACCTTGTCCTGGGGCAACGTCGGCGCCAGCTTGGCGGCATAAGCCAGGGCATGGCTCGATTCCAGCGCCGGGATGATACCTTCGCAACGGCACAGATCGTGGAACGCCTGCAATGCTTCGGCATCGGTGATCGCCACGTATTCGGCGCGGCCGCTGTCCTTGAGCCAGCAGTGCTCCGGGCCGACACCGGGGTAATCGAGTCCGGCGGAAATGGAATGGGTTTCGATGATCTGGCCATTCTCGTCCTGCATCAGATAGACCCGGTTGCCATGCAGGATACCCGGCTTGCCGGCATTCAGCGGGGCCGCGTGCTTGCCGGTTTCGAGGCCGAGTCCGGCCGCTTCCACGCCGATCAGCTTGACGCTTTCATCCGCGATGTAGGGGTGGAACAGGCCGATGGCGTTGGAGCCGCCGCCGACACAGGCGATTACTGCATCAGGCTGGCGCCCGATCAGTTCCGGCATCTGCACCTTGGCTTCGTTGCCGATCACGCACTGAAAATCGCGCACCATCATCGGGTAGGGATGAGGGCCGGCTGCCGTACCGAAAACGTAGAAGGTATTCTCGACGTTGGTCACCCAGTCGCGGATCGCCTCGTTGCAGGCGTCCTTGAGCGTCTTCGAGCCACTTTCGACCGGCACCACGGTGGCACCCAGCAGCTTCATGCGATAGACATTGGGCGCCTGACGCTTGACGTCCTCCGCCCCCATGTAAACCACGCATTCCAGGCCATAGCGCGCCGCCACCGTAGCGGTCGCCACGCCATGCATGCCGGCGCCGGTTTCGGCGATCACCCGTTTCTTGCCCATGCGCCGCGCCAGCAGCGCCTGACCGATGGCATTGTTGATTTTGTGCGCGCCGGTATGATTGAGGTCTTCGCGCTTGAGGTAAACCTGCGCCCCGCCCAGACGCTCGGTCCAGTTCTTGGCGTGGTAGATGGGGCTGGGACGGCCGACGTAATGCTTCATCTCATGGGCGAATTCAGCCTTGAACTCGGGATCGTCACGGAAGCGCTCATACTGCTGGCGCAGCTCGTCCACCGCCGCGATCAGCGTTTCGGCCATGAAAATCCCGCCGTAGGGGCCGAAATGACCGTACTGGTCTGGTAAATCATACATTTGCACTGTGTACTCCTCGCATGAATGCGGCGATCTTCGCCGCATCCTTGATTCCCTTGCTCGCCTCGACGCCGCTGGAAACGTCGACTGCCCAAGGCTTGACCTGTTCGATAGCCGCACGCACATTGGTCGGATCGAGCCCGCCGGAAAGAATTACGGGTAAAGGCAATTCGGCGGGGATCAGCCCCCAGTCGAAGGACTGACCGGTTCCGCCGGGTGTGCCGGCAACGAAGGCATCCAGCAGCAAGCCCTTGGCATCACGATAACGAATTGCGCATTGTACCAAATCCACCCCGGGTTTGACGCGTACCGCTTTGAGCCAGGGCACACCGAAGCTGGCGCAAAACTCGGGTGTTTCGTCGCCGTGGAACTGCAGCATATCCAGGCGCAACTCGCGCAGCACCGCTTCAACCTCGCTCGCTTGCGGATTGACGAACAGCCCTACCGTCGTGACAAAAGGCGGCAGCGCAGCGGCAATGGCGGCTGCTTGCGCCACGGATACGTAGCGCGGGCTGGGCGGATAAAAGACCAGGCCGATGGCGTCGGCACCATGTCGTGCAGCCATCCGGCCGTCTTCGATGGTGGTAATACCGCAGATTTTGGCACGTGTCATAGAAGTAGTTCTGGATGCGAATGCGGGATTTTAACCCGGATGTTTCAGAAATCCTGTGCGATTATCACGCGATTTTTATGAAGCATCGGCTCAAGTTGAAATGCGGCGCCAGGGCCACCAGCCTTTCAAAGCTCCAAACGCAAGGCGCGCGATGGACTCGGCAGCTCCCATTTAGGGTCATAAGTGACGCCGGAAAAATACAATCCATCCGGCGCGAAAGTTGGCGCGGCACGGGTGCGATCAGCGCTGGAGAGCAATTCTCCGATCCATTCGGGCGGGTACCTTTTCTTGCCGACGTATACCAGGCAGCCCACGATATTGCGCACCATGTGATGCAGAAAGCCATTGGCGGCGAGATCAAAAATCAGGGTATCCCCCTGCCGCGCGATGGCTAGTTCGCGCAGATTTTTTACCGGCGACTTGGCCTGGCAACCAGCCGCGCGAAAAGCGGAAAAATCATGCTCGCCGATAAGAAAAGCCGCACCCTGATGCATCAATTCGATATCGAGCGGCACATGGAACCAGCCGATTTTGCCGCTGAACAAACCGGGGCGGACCGGGTGGTTGAGCAGAAGGTAGCGGTAGCGGCGTTCCTGCGCGGAGAAACGCGCGTGAAAATCGCTCCCAACCTGGCGCACCCACAGCACGCTGACGCTATCCGGCAGCAAGGCATTGGTGCCGCGCACCCACGCGCCATCCGGCCGAATGGCCGAGGTATCGAAATGGATCACCTGAGCGAGCGCGTGGACACCGGTGTCGGTGCGTCCTGCGGCGTGAACCCGGATACGCTCGCCCGCGATTTCAGACAATGCCAGTTCCAGCGCATCCTGCACACCGCAAGCGGAAGACTGGCTTTGCCAGCCGCAAAAACGCCTGCCGTCGTACTCCAACCCCAGCGCGATTCTTACCATAATGACAATCCAAGCAAGAGCGTTGCCAGCACCAGCACGATGGCATCGCGCCAGGTAAACGCAGGAAGTTCGAGAGAAACATGAAGCGCGACATTCGGTGCGGGATCGAGTGCGCTGCGCAACTCTTCCCGCCAGGCTTGCATTTTCTGCCGGGTATGCTGCTCGGCATAGTGCAAAGTAAGCCAGAGTCGTACTGCAACACGCTCAGGATTCACGCCTATTTTGCGAAATGGGCGTAATAGCACGTAAAGGCCGCTCAACAAGTTCTCTCGTGGACAAGAACGCAGTAAAAGCGCAAGCGCAACCAGCAACAGCGCCAGTCGCCACGCCTGCAACGCTCCGCCAAGCAGGCCTTGAAGCGAAGGACTGAAGGCTCCCAGCAGTGGCAAAACCAGGTCCCCGGGGGTAGCAAACGCATAAACCAGCAACAGCGACAGCAGCAACCAGCGTGCACGGCGCAGCATTAGCCCCCCCTCGGACAAGCCTCCAGCCAGCGCCATCCACAAGATGGCGATCAAGCTAAACAGCGCGAGCACGGCAAAATCAAGGCGCTGAACGGCAAGGGCGAAGACCAGCCAGAGCAGGATTTTGGTGGCAGGGTGAATCGACAAATCAATCATATTCGGGAAATGAAAAGCCCCCCACGGCACAGCCATGGAGGGCTTCTTCACTGGAAAACAGCGCGTTACGCGTCGAGAGATGCCAGCAATTGCTTGGCATCGCCCTGCTGATGCGAACTACCTTCCTTCAGCACCTCTTCCAGAATCTCCCTCGCTCCATCGGTATCGCCCATTTCAACATAGGCGCGCGCCAGATCCAGCTTGGTTGCAGCTTCCGTCGAATCACCCAGTTCCTCTCCAGAAGAAGCCAAGGAGGCTGCCGCCACTTCGGTCGGCTCGCCCATGTCGAGGCTGATACCGGACAAGTCCAGTTCCGGCATCGCCGCAGGCATTTTCTCTTCCGAAATGACAGCTTTTGCCTCTTCACCCAGATCAAAGTCGAAATCCAGATGCGCCTCTTCTTCCTGAACAGGTGCGGATTCTAGAACGATTGACTCCTCTTCCTGGGCCGGTGTAGCTTCTGCTTCGATGTTCTCCGCGTACTCACTCTCCGGCAACGCCAGCGAGAAGTCCAGATTGAGTTCTTCGTCTGCCGTGTGAGCTGCCGAAACCGTCGCAGGCTCCTCTTCGGATGGCGCCAGCAAGGCATCCAGATCAAGCTCCATACCACCGACTTCTTCAGCAGGAATCTCTTGTTTTGCTTCTGTTTCTGACGGCTGAGCAGCTTCAGGTTGAACTTCTGTTTGAGGTGATGTCAATTCACCGAGATCGAACTCCATCTCGGGTTCAACCTCGCTTGCAGTGCTCTCTTCAGCAACAGGAGAAACCTCAGCCGGCTGTTCTGCGAGCGTTCCCAGATCGAACTCAAGTGCACCGAATTCCTCCTCGCCGGCCTCGACCACAGGCATTGCGACGGGGGCCGCTTCTGTTACATGCGTTTCTTCTTCTGCTTCTGCGGCAGGCTGCTCGTCCAATCCAAAATCAAGATCCGAAGTCAAATCCTCCTCGGGTGCTGTTGCCTCGACCTCTTCTTCGAGCAAACCCTGGGTCGGCGCGGCCAGATCGACGGCTACCGCGGCCACCGCAGCCACCGCAGCAGATTCGGCTGCGCCTCTGCCGCCTTCCTGTTTGCCGTAGAGGGGGTTATTGGGGTCCAGCGCACGCCCCATTTCCGCCACTTTCTCCCACAGCGGACTGGCTTGGCCGCCGATGGCTGCGTAAAGTTCACCAGCAAGCGTTTCGAAAGCGATCAGGTTTTTGCGTGCGGCATAAATTTCCAGCAGCTTCAAATGGATTTCATGACGATTGGGATCCTTGACCATCGCCTCCTTGAGAATTTCTTCAGCCTGAGCATCGCGCCCATAAGCCATGTAAACCTCGGCCTCTGCGATCGGATCGACATCATTGGTATCGATTGTACCCAATCCGGCCTGGCTGAAATCTGTCAGGAAAGATGTATCGCCGGTATCCACCACGCCGCCGGCAGTCTCGCCGAATACCGTATTGGCCTTGAGATCGCCGCCCGTAAGAATGCTGTCTTCAAAGCTCGACAAACTCTTTCTGCGTCGGCGGTTGATGGCGATGAGCGCGCCCCCGCCCAGCAACGCCAGTGCGCCGACAGCCCCGGCAAGGTAAAGCGGATTGCCGGTAATACTGTCCAGCACGCCGGGGGCAGGTTGAGGTTTGACTTCGGGCTGGGGTTGAGCCGGCTTTTCGACGACCGGCTTGGGCGCTTCGGCAGGCGCGGCCACTGGCTCCGCTGGTTTGACTACGGGCTCGACGGGCTTGGCCGGTGCAGCAGCAGGCTGAGGTGGTACCACCGGTTCCGGCTTGGCTGTGGCTTGTTTCTGCAAGTCCGCCAGGTTTTTGTTCTTCAGCTCGATGAGCTGCTGCATTTCCTTGATGTTCTTTTCCAGCGCCGCGATGCGGTCGTTGGCTTCCTTGAGCGATTTTTCCCGCGCAGTGGTTTCTTCCTGCAGAGACTGCACCTTGCTTTGCAAGGATTGCATGTCTTTGGCATTGGCTGGCGCCTCGCCCTTGGTTACCTTTAACACATCCTTTGATGGAGCCGGGAGCGCAGCTTTATCCTCCACCGCCGTGGTGATCTTGCCCTTGGCTTCCTGCTTGGGCGCCTCTTCCTTGGGGGCGGGGGCCTCGGTCACAGCGCCAGCAAGTTTCTGGCGGTAGGCGTTCCAGTCAGCCGTATGGGCTTTTACTTCGCGGGAAGCTTCTGAACGGTTGACGGAAGCAAGCTGCTGCTCTTCGGGGACACGCAGTATCTGGCCGGCTTTTAGCCGGTTCATGTTATTGCCGGAAAAAGCATTTTTGTTGTTTTGATACAAAGCCACCAGCATTTGTTCGAGGTTGTAGCCCTCTGGTTTAAGCTGGGATGCGATTCCATTGAGGGTTTCACCCTTTTTGACCGGGCCGTAACTCTTGATTTCTCCATTTTGCTTTTCAGGTGAAACTGCAGTCTGGGTGGCCGGTGAAGGCGCATTTGCAGGCTTGGTTTCCGCAGGTTTCCCGCTCGGTATTGGACTGGGTTCCTGGCGAGGCGCTGGCGCGGCGGTAACGGCGGACTTGACGGTAGACACAGCCACCGGTGCCACCGATTGGGGGGCGGCGTACCCCGGCGGATCAAGCAGGACGGTGTACTCGCGCAACAGGCGGCCAGCTGCCCAGTTGAGTTCGATCAGCATGTCC
>JBDKRR010000357.1:0-6290 GCA_039683315.1 Sulfuricella sp. | reverse complement strand
GAGTTTCCCTGGACCTCCAGAATCACGTCACCGGTATATCGATTGAGGATTTGTTTCATCTCGTCTCCTTGTGGTTGCGGGGGGGTCATCCCCGGTCACACCCCAAAAACCCCTTCCGGGGCGATTGATGGAGTGGGATAGATCAATCAATGAACCATTCTCCATTTACGTTTTTGAATGCATGTTGATTTTTCATATAGCAATCGAATTCATCATCATCAGATTCCATGATGTAAAAATCTCCATCATTAGGACGATCGGCCAGCATGGACTCAACATCCGCTGTCGTCGTTCCCGGTTCCATCCAGTCCACAGCATCAGCGATGGCCTCCTCTCGTGTGTGCCCAACCCCGAAAACTGCGTAGCCGGATTGGATGACGGCAAAACGGATGGGGAATTTCGTGGTCTCAGTGGTCATCGTAGCTCCCTGTGGTTGCGGGTCTCATCCCCGACACCAGAGATAATGCACGGGCCGTACCAGATCGTAAGTGTTGAAAATAATAGTGAGCCCCTGAAACCAGGGGCTCATAAGTGACGTTGTGGGGCACAATGGGGTGACGTAGGTGACGCGGGGGGGCATGGCAGAGGCATGCGGGCGGCGGCAGTGGATCAGCGTATTAGGGCCAACACCGTGGCCCTTCACGACGCAGAAACATCGAGATAGATCCTCACGCGGGATCAGCTCCCGGCCGGCAAGAATGGATTCGATGGTTTCGGTCATGTCAGGCTGCTGGTCGTTGCGCTGATGCTCGAATTGCTTCGCGCATGCGTTCTGCGGCCTCGTGACTGATACGCATCAAAGATTCACAGCAGATATCAAGCACTTGCCGGATCTCTTCGTCGTTCAGTGTGAGCTTGATCTCGCCCAATTCGTTTGATACCTCAATGGAGCCCGTGAACGGCCCATCGTTCTGAAAAAAGTTTTTTCTATAAAGACTGATTCGTTGGAGTTGCATGGTTCGCCTTTCTGGACAGTTACGGTTTCGAGTCGGCTGCGGATTCTGCGTCAAGACAGGCCTTACAACGTAGAGGGCAAGCGTGACTATCGGGATCACCGAAGGGCTCAAGATCCGTCCAAGGCCACTCATCACTTGGGAACAACCGACAGACGTGTGGATTCCGAGAATAACGGAGATCAAGGAATTTGCATTGCATGCATAACTTTTCAGCGCATGGATTTGATATTTTGATGGTGGTCATCTCCCCTCCTTAAACGGCAGTTCCTGTTCCCCTCTCGCGGCGCGTTGGGATGCGGAGAGGGCGGAACGGCGTTCTGATTCGATTACCAAATCGTTTAGGCGGCAGAAACCGGAGTCAGTTATTACTCCTCGATTCATTGCACGATCCAGGAAATCAATTTCTTCCGCCAGTTCCTCATCCGTGAGTGCTTGGATCTCTTCTGGAGTCATGGCAAAAGTCCCTGTGATATTAAGGCGGCGGAGGAGTAATCTTCCGGATATAGCGTCATGGCGGAGATCACCTGGGCATCAATAAGACTCTCCCCATCTGTCGATCTCATTCTTAGGATGATCTCTAATCCTTTGCGTAATCTCTCTGATTCGGTGATCACGGTTGCACCTCAGTGGTTGATCGCGATGTGACGGACCCGGCCCATGGCGATAGCGCTGATGACGGCCTTATTTTTTGTCTTGATAGACTCTTTCATCGACAATCACGCCGGATACTTCTTGCATGCAAGCCGGTGTGATAATGCGAGGTTCAATCATTTCTGGCTCCTTTAGAAATACTTCCGAACGTGATGACGTTGTTGGATCCACTGACAGATTCATCCAGCGCTTCGACCAGATCCGCCTCGCGGTAGCTGTTCTGCGCTCCGTTGTCCCAGCGCACCAGGTAGGGGCGCGCATCGGCGCGATAGTCGTGCGAGCGGTCCTCGGCGGCGATCACGGTGCCTGTCGTGCCTCCACCCTGGCTTGGTGGAGTCCATTGGAGGTTGCCGCCGTAGTATCGTGCGGCGAATGCCGTGAGGCGGACGCGGGCGCCGAGGGAAAATTGGAAGAGGGTCATGACTGCGTTACTAACATGGGCTTGCCACAATAGGGGCAAAACGAGAATCGATTTTCTTTGGGTCCTCCAGTTTCGAAACAGAACGAAGATCCACCGGACGTTTTGCATTCTGAAATCCAAACCCCATCACAATCTCTCACCCACCAACATGTTTTTCGGTCGATGTCGTCCTGCATGCTCACAATGCCTCCTGGTGATTTCTTTGATTGAAACCAGTGGAACGCCGCGAATCGGCGGCGCTTGCAGGTATCAACGGATCAATGCGTCCTCTGCCCACCAGCATTCAACCGCACGACCATCAGCGGCTCTATACCGGAGCCAATACTGCGGCGATTGGTGGGTGTACTCCGCGCGACCAATGATCTGGGCTTCCTCGCCAGATGCTGCGATTTTTACGGTCTGATTGAGATCGAAGAGAAAAGGGGACATGTGTTCTCTAGGAAAAACAGGAATCGTCCTGTTGAATTAATCGGTGGTGAGTTTCGCGAATAGATGTGCAAGCGCGAACGTGCAAACGGTACCAACGATGCCGTACCAGACGTAAGCATTCCAGCTTTTTACCTCGAGACCCCACCCGTAACGCAGGCTGAGGTATGAGAGCGCGATTGACACAGCCAGAGAGAGGAGGGACCCGATGCATCCCATCCCTTTGATGTAATTTTCTTTGGACATGATCTCCCTTTCATCTGATCGAGACAGATTCCTCAGCGTAGAATTCCACGCCCGGAATTTTCGCCTCGGATTTCATTGCGCTCGCGTACGCATCAAGCGCTTTCTGATTGACGATTTTGTATTCGTCCGGTACCAGCGCGGCATCGATCACGCGCGCCTTCCAGATCTTCCGCACCGAAGATCCCTGCGGTTTTTCGGGTACGGAGATGCGCACCACGGGGCACGGCACGGCGGTCCCTTGGATGGCTGCTGCCTGGTTTTCCAGAGCCTCTGCGGTTTTGGTATCACCGGAGGCGGCGGCCTCGTCTGCCTGGTTCAGCAGCGCCTCGGCCTTCTTTCGGTCATCGGCAAGCCGTAGGCGTTCGGCCTCCTGTGTCTTCCTCTGGTTTTCCACCTCGATTGCAGCCAGGCGGCGCTGCTCTTTGTCCCACTCTCCAAGTGCGCCCTTGCCGATCTTCTCTGCCTTGGCGAGCACGTCGACGGCGGGACGGAACAAATCCATGTAGGCTTGCTTTTGTTCGTCGAGCGGTTTCGTGTATTCCTTGCGTGTATCGTCGACCGCCTTCGCGGTTTCCTTGATCAGGCGAAGTTGTTCAACCACGGCCTGCGCTTCCTCCGGTGTGGTGATCCGGATCGCTTCGACCGTGGCGAGAAACGTCTGTGAAAACGCGATGAGTTCCTGTGCTTCGGGGGTGATGGTGATGAGATCCATTTTCTGTTCTCCATATTTTGTTGTAGGAAAAGTGCGGCGGTCTTTCCCGCCCGTCACGCGCTTTAACATCTCTCTCGGCAGGGTCGCCTTGGATTACGCCCGAGGTGCTGGGGATCAGATCGCCTATCCCACGGCGCTGACATCCTGTGCTCAATCGCAGTTGAGTGGGACCAGGAAAATGCTCTTTATATCGTCTCCTCATCCCCACTCGCGCGCACATCCTTGATGTTCACGTACTCGCCGTTCTGCTCCATCTCGACCGTAAAAAACACGCCGGTTGAGAGTTCGATGAGTTCTTTAAAATTCGGGTGATGCCCTTCAGGGGGCAGATCGACGCCGATGATTGCGTGCAGTCGTTCGATCCGGAGCCCTGCGTAAAAGTCGCGCTTGGATCCGTCCCACTTGATCCAGTCGACAACCTCAAGCGCGCTCTCGGTGTCGCGGTAGGTGGCCACATAGGCAACCTGGTATTTGCCGGTGGGCGAGGGCTTCGCCTGCTCGATGTTGACCAGGATGCAGGCCGGATAAACACCAGGGCCGAGGGGTAGTGCGGCGGAAACGCCGGGAGGGTTAAAGGGGGACATCGGTTGCTCCTGGGGTTTTGGTTGAGGGGATGGGTGTTGCATTGATGATTCTGATCGTGCGCGCGGACCACGTTTCGTTGTTCGCGGCGATGTCTTTTTTGTAGAGCTTATCGCGCAGCTTCACAAACTCCTCAGCCTTCATCCGGGCAAGCGTAGGGCCGTGCGCGCCAGGGAGCAGATGGCCCGACTTGGCCATGTAGGCGCGGAGTGCGTCACGGTTCAGCCCGTAAACTTTCACGAGTTTGTTGAGCGCCTCGTACTGATCAGCGCTGATACCACCATTGGCCTCGTCAGTGTCGGGTGTGAGACCAGTTGGGTCGATGCCGTCAACGAAGTCTGAGGCGGCCTGCGAGACCGGTTGTTTCGCCAGTGGTGGAAGCGCAGCGATGACCGCTCCGGCAGTGGGAGCTGCTGACGAATCCGGATTGAGCACGGAGCGGATCTTCTGCACCTCAGCACGAAGAGCCTCAAGCGCGGCGGGGCCATCAGCCTCAAAGCCCGCGATGAGCTTGCGGCGGGTCGCGTCAGGCATGCCGATGGTGACCTCGCAAAGGTCTGTCATCGCGGCCACCCATTCGGGGGTAGGTTCAGTCGTGCCCTCGGCAGAACTCGTCTGGGAGCCCGCAGAGGGCGCAGTGTTTCGAGTCGCTCCAGTCGCGGGGCTCGGCTTGGATGCGGAAGGCACTGGAGCTGGGGTAGGGCGTGGCTGGGCCTTTGCTGCCGGTGCTGGAGTGGGCGCAGGGAGAACGGGGGGAGCAGCCGTGAATGTCTCTCCGGTGTTCTCGGCCAAGAGTTTCCCAGAGGACAACCATGCAGCCAACTCTCGCCCGGTGTTCTCAGTCACCTGCTCAAGCCGACCATCAAAGAGGCGCGTTCGGTCCTTCCCGACCCTATAGGTGTGATCCATGGCGAGGTCAAAGACAGTGGTAAGTTCATATTCAAACCCGTCCCGGGTCTGGCTGCCCATACCGAGTTTCACCACTTTCTTGGCGTCGTTCATCTCGTGCTTTTCCTTGGACCGGAGGCAAAGGATCAGATGGATTGAAGCATTGCGGATAGCGGCAAGGAAGTCTTCATGTTTCTTTGTGAAGGAGGCCCAGTTCGTCCATTGATTCCCGCCGCGAGCATCCATAGCCTCTTTGTCCTGGAGAATCTGGATCCATTCGTGGGAAGCGCTGTCGATGATGAGGGCCTTGGAACCGATCTGGGCTGCCGCTGTGATCGCTTCAGTAAACTTCTCGACTTTGTAAGGTGGGTTCATGTTCAACACATCGAATTCGGTGATGTCGGCGTAAAGCGAGGCGCTCCCATTTTCGGTGTCCAAAAAGGCGATGGAAGCACTGGGACCCACAAGACCGCGAGCGATTTTCAGCGCCGCAGTAGTTTTTCCAGACCCGCTTGGGCCTGTTATGCCGAGTTTGAGGGGCACCTGGGCGCGGGTGGCGCGGGTGAAGGTGATACTCATTTATTCCTCCTCCACAAGCCGGTTTGATGGGCATGTAGATTGTTTTGGGAAGAGGTCACTTCCTCTAGGTTTTCGAGATAGTTGTGCTGCTTGATTCCGTCGATATGGTTGACAACCAGGCGCGGGGCACAGGTCAAAAAGGCCCGTTGCATGAGCTTGTGAATCGGGAAGGTTTTCCCTTCAAGCGCGACGGTTAGATAACCAAGCCGAGATAATCCAGGGCGCAATCGACGAGGAGTTGACGATCTGCAATAGCTGTAGACATTTCCATTGGAATCGATCTCGTAGGCGGGAAAACCGGGGATCTGACAGATATCGGGCCGGACTGCTTTCTTGATTTGGATCATTCCACCACCTCGTCAGCGGGCACAACCCAGGAAATGACAGCCTGATCCAGCACCTTCGTGAGTTTGTCGAGCGTGCCGGAAGGATCCGCCGCGAACGCTGCACGCCAAGCGGCTTCGGCTTTCTTCCAGGCCTTCCGTTTCAAGCCTCCCTCGGTCACGCCGGTTTCTTCGAGCGCAAGAAGTTTTTCATTGAAACTGATTTCGAGATCGATGAAGGACGTGGGCTCGGCGTCTCGCTCCGCATCATCTGGCACGTCAAACGAAAGTTTGCATCGAGATTCCGCGACCAGCAGGCGCATGAAAGCATCGCGTTGGTCGAGTTGCCATGCCATGTTCCACGGCTGGAAATCAACCTCCAGATCCGGATTTCCTGCGGCGATGGAGAGTTTGTCTGCGAGGGTGTTCAGGCGCGAATCAAACAAATCGAGTTTGCCCTGGTCATCCAGTGCGTCGAACGTGATGAGATCAGGATGTGGTTGGAC
>JBDKRR010000356.1:0-3655 GCA_039683315.1 Sulfuricella sp. | reverse complement strand
CCCTTCTTCTCGGCATAGTGGAAACAGCCATGAAAGCCTGCCGGCTGGAGCATTTCCGGGCGCATGTCGGCAGCCTGGGCCTTGAGTTCCTGCAGGCACACCACGTCGGCGTCCTGCCTGGCAAGCCAGTCGAAAAACCCTTTGCTGGCGGCGGAGCGGATGCCATTTAGATTTACAGATATAATGCGCAAGATTCATCCTTAAAACTGAAAAACTGATTGAACATGACCGACTTTAGACAGGAATTCATCGAATTCGCGATTCAGCGCAACGTGTTGTGCTTCGGCGAATTCAAAACCAAGGCAGGGCGCCTATCTCCCTATTTCTTCAACGCCGGCTTGTTCAACGACGGCGTGGCCCTGCAAAAACTCGGGCAATTTTACGCCAAAGCCATCGTCGCTGCCGGCGTTGAATTCGACATGCTGTTCGGCCCGGCCTACAAGGGCATTCCGCTGGTGGCGGCGATCGCCATCGCGCTAGCCGAACAGGGGCGCAACGTGCCCTTCTGCTTCAACCGCAAGGAAGCCAAGGACCACGGCGAAGGCGGCTCCCTGATCGGCGCCCCGTTGCAGGGTCGGGTGCTGATCGTCGACGACGTGATTTCCGCCGGCACTTCGGTGCGCGAATCGGTAGAGCTGATCCGCCAGCACGGCGCTCAACCCTGCGGTGTGGCGATCGCCATCGACCGTATGGAACGCGGCAGCGGCACGCTCTCGGCGGTACAGGAAGTCAGCCAGAACTACGGCATTCCCGTTATCAGTATCAGCGACCTGGACAGCCTGATCGGCTACCTGCAAAGCCACCCAGGAATGGCCGCAAACGGTGCGGCCGTTGCCGCGTACCGCGAACAATATGGTGTTAAATAAGGACGAACTCGTGAAAAAACTGACTCTTCTGATCGCCGCCACCCTCTGTGCCGGCATGGCCCAGGCAGCCCCCCTGAAAAAATGCGTCGACGACAAGGGCCGCGTCTACTACGGCGATTCCATCCCCGCCGACGTGCTGGACAAGTGCCGCAGCAGCAGCGAGCTGTCGCACGAGGGCATGGAGAAAAAGAAAACCCGCTATCTCACCGAGGAAGAACGCAAAGCCCAGGAAGGCGCGGCGGCGCAGCAGAAACTGGACGAGGAAAAGACCAAGGAACAGAAGCGCCGCGATAATGCGTTGCTGAGCACTTACGCCAGCGAAAAGGAAATCAACCTGTCGCGAGACCGCAACCTGCAAGCCGCGCAAGCCCAGATCGACGGCAGCCAGACGCGCGCCAAATCGGCGCAGGACCGTGCCGCGGAACTGCGCAAGCAGGCCGAGGGTTTCGCCAAAATCAAAAAGCCGGTTCCCGCCTACCTGAACGAGGAACTCAAGCGCGCGGAAAATGAGTTCAGGACTTCCAGCGAAACCGTGACGAAATGGCGTCAGGAATATAAAGAAATTCAGATGCGCTTCGAAGAAGACAAGAAACGCTTCCGCGAGCTGAAGGGTTACCCGCCCGAACAGCCGGCCGCAACGGCGCCGCAGACTCCGGTCAAAACCACCAAATAAGGTGTAATGGAAACGGGGGGCCAAGGCCCCCGTTATTCGTTGGCGCAGCGCGCGGCGCCGTTCAGCCGGCCAGCTTCTTCTTCATGATGTCGTTGAGCTGGGCCGGGTTGGCCTTGCCCTTGCTGGCCTTCATCGCCTGACCGACGAAGAAGCCGAACATCTTTTCCTTGCCGCTGCGGTATTCGGCCACCTGCGCCGGGTTGGCGGCAATGATGTCGTCGATGATTTTCTCGATCGCGCCGCTGTCTGAAATTTGCTTCAGCCCCTTGGCTTCGATGATCGCGTCGGCGTCGCCCTCGCCATTCCACATCGCGTCGAAGACTTCCTTGGCGATCTTGCCGGAAATAGTGCCGTCCTGGATGCGCTTGAGCAAGCCGGCAAGCTGGGCGCTGGAAACCGGGCTGGCGCCGATATCGAGATCGTTCTTGTTGAGCGCGGCCGACAGGTCGCCCATGAGCCAGTTGGCGACAAGTTTCGCAGTGTTCTTGTCCTGCGTAGCATCCGCCAACCCTCTCCCTGGCCCTCCCCCGCTTGCGGGGGAGGGAACGATTGCCCTCTCTCCCGCAAGCGGGAGAGAGTTGGAGAGAGGGTCGGTGAGAGTACCGCCCAGCGCCACCACCGTGGCCTCGAAATAATCCGCCAATTCGCGCGAGGAAGTCAGTGCGCCGGCGTCATAGGCCGGCAGCCCGAATTGCGACATGAAGCGTTCGCGCTTGGCCTGGGGCAATTCGGGCAGCGCGGCGCGCACCTGCTCGATATACGCGTCGCTCACCACCAGCGGCAGCAGGTCGGGGTCGGGGAAATAGCGGTTGTCGTTGGCCTCTTCCTTGGAGCGCATGGAACGTGTCTCGTTGCGCTCCGAATCGTAAAGTCGGGTTTCCTGCACGATCCTGCCGCCGTCTTCGATGATGTCGATCTGGCGCTGCACCTCGAACTCGATCGCCTTTTCCATGAACTTGAACGAGTTGAGGTTCTTGATCTCGCAGCGCGTGCCGAGGGTCTCCACCCCCAGCGGGCGCACCGAGACGTTGGCGTCGCAGCGGAAGGAGCCTTCCTGCATGTTGCCATCGCAGATACCGATCCAGCGCACCAGAGAATGCAGCGCCTTGGCGTAGGCCACCGCCTCCTGCGCGCTGCGGATGTCCGGCTCGGTGACGATCTCGATCAGCGGCGTGCCGGCACGGTTGAGGTCGATGCCGCTCATGCCGTGAAAATCCTCGTGCAGGGATTTACCGGCGTCCTCTTCCATGTGGGCGCGCGTAATGCGGATATCTTTCTCGTAATCACCCATCTGGATACGCAGCGTGCCGCCTTCGGCCACGATGGGCAGCTCGAGCTGGGTAGTCTGGTAACCCTTGGGCAGATCCGGGTAGAAATAGTTTTTGCGCTCGAACACGGACTTGCGATTAATGCGCGCACCGACTGCCAGGCCGAACTTGACCGCCTTTTCCGCCGCCGCACGATTGAATACCGGCAGCACGCCAGGCAGGGCGATATCCACCGCGCAGGCCTGGGTGTTGGGTTCGGCGCCATAAGCGGTGGCCGCCCCCGAAAAAATCTTGGTCACGGTGTTGAGTTGGGCATGCGTTTCCAGCCCGATCACGACTTCCCATTGCATTTTGAGACTCCTTGGGGAGCAGTGAGCAATAAGCAGTGAGCCGAGCCACCGCTTACCGCTCACCGCTCACTGTTCACTATTCACACAGCGGCGGCAGCCGCACATGCCAATCCGTCGCCAGCTGATATTGGTGCGCCACGTTGAGCATTTTCGCCTCGGCGAAGTAGTTACCGACGATCTGCAAGCCCACCGGCAGGCCGTTGTCGCCGAAGCCGCAGGGCACGGACATGCCCGGCAGGCCGGCGAGGTTGACGGCGATGGTGTAGATGTCGGACAAATACATCGAGACCGGGTCGTCGCTCTTCTCGCCCAGCTTGAAGGCCGTGGTCGGCGCAGTCGGACCCATGATCACGTCACATTGCTTGAACGCATGTTCGAAATCCTGGGCGATCAGGCGGCGCAGTTTTTGCGCCTTGATGTAGTAGGCGTCGTAGTAGCCGGCGGACAGCACGTACGTGCCGATCATGATGCGCCGCTTCACTTCCGTGCCGAAGCCCT
>JBDKRR010000355.1:0-16767 GCA_039683315.1 Sulfuricella sp. | reverse complement strand
GCCCAGGGAAATCCACGGCGGGCGAGGGGGCGAGGATCCGCCCCCCCCCTCACCTCTCACCCCTCACGCGCCCTTGCTGTGCATCGACCGACTGGCGGTCTCTTTCGGCCGCCCCGGGCAATACGCGGATGCCGTGCGCGAGGCGAGTTTTTCTATCGCTTCGGGTGAAAAGCTGGCCCTGGTGGGCGAGTCCGGTTCCGGCAAGTCGGTGACGGCGCTCTCCATCCTGCAACTGCACGACAAGCGCCAGGTGAGCTATCCCTCGGGTTCCATCAAGTTCCAGGAGCGGGAATTGATGGGCCTGGCCGAGGACGAGCTGAGGCGCATCCGCGGCCGGGATATCGCAATGATCTTCCAGGAGCCGATGACCTCGCTCAATCCGCTCTATACCATTGGCGACCAGTTGCTGGAGCCCCTGCTGACCCATGAGAATCTGAGCAAACCGGCGGCGCGCAAACGCATGATCGATTTGCTTGCCCGCACCGGTATCCCGGAACCAGATAAACGCTTCGATGCCTATCCCCACATGCTGTCCGGCGGGCAGCGCCAGCGCGTGATGATCGCCATGGCGCTGGCATGCAGCCCCAAACTGCTCATCGCCGACGAGCCCACCACCGCGCTGGACGTGACGATCCAGGCGCAGATTCTGGAACTGCTGGAGGACTTGCAGAAAGAATTTTCCATGGCGGTGCTGCTGATCACCCACGATCTCAACCTGGTCCGGCGTTTCGCGCAGCGTATCTGCGTCATGCAGGAAGGACGCATCGTCGAGCAGGCCCCGGTGGCGCAACTGTTTGCCGCGCCGCAGCACCCGTACACGCAACAGCTGCTGCAAAGCCAGCCGGCGCGCCTGGTGGGGCCGGAAGAAGGCGCGGCCCTTGAGGATTTGCCCGCCTTGCTTGAGGCAAGCGGGGTGAGCTGCGCATTTCCCATCAAGTCCGGATTTTTCCAGCGTCGGACTGGCGAAGTGCGTGCGGTGGACAACGCCAGCCTGATGCTGCGGCCGGGAGAAACGCTGGGCCTGGTGGGCGAGTCGGGCTCGGGCAAGACCACGCTGGGAATGTGCCTGTTGCGTCTGCAGGACTGCACGGGGGCGATACGCTTCGACGGAGCGGATCTGGTCTCCCTCAGCCAGCGGCAGTTGCGGCCGTTGCGGCGCGATTTCCAGGTGGTGTTCCAGGACCCTTATTCCTCGCTCTCGCCTCGATTGACCGTGGAGCAGATTATCGGCGAGGGGCTGAGCATCCATTTCCCGCAACTTGACAAGCAAGGCCGCAGGGAGCGCATTCTTGCCATCATGGCGGAAGTGGGGCTGGAGGAATCGATGCTGTGGCGCTACCCGCACGAATTTTCCGGCGGGCAGCGCCAGCGCATTGCCATCGCCCGGGTGGCGGTGCTGGAACCGAAGCTGATTCTGCTCGACGAGCCGACCAGTGCCCTCGATGTTTCGGTGCAGAAACAGGTGCTGGAACTGTTGCGCCGCCTGCAGCAGAAGCACGGCATAAGCTACCTCTTCATCACCCATGATCTGCGCGTGATTCGTGCCATGGCGCATCGCATGGTCGTGATGCAAAACGGACGAGTCGTGGAGGCCGGTGAAACGGAGGCTTTGTTCGCCGAGCCGAAGCAGGACTATACGCGGATGCTGTTACGGGCGTCCCTGCTGGCGTAGGGCCAGCAATGTTCAGCTTTTGCGGGTGATGACCGTCAGCGTGTTGCCGGGCTGCAGGCTGTAGTTTGCGGAGAGCTTGTTCCAGCGCTGCAGGTCGTTGACCGCCACATTGAAGCGCCGCGCGATGCTGAACACCGTGTCGCCGCGTTTCACCACATAGTGGGAATGCTTTTCGGCACTGCTCGCTTTGGCAAGTACTGTCCGCTTACCCTTAACCGACGACTCTTTGCGAACCTGTTTGGCCTGGGAAATTGACACCTTTTCGGGCTTTGCGGAGGCAAGCAAGGTCAGTTTTTGCCCTCGTGCCAAGCGGTTGGATTTGAGATGGTTCTGCAGTTTCAGCTGTGCCACCGATATCCCATGGCGCTTGGCGATGCTAAGCACGGTGTCGCCCTTGGCCACGGTATAGGTGGTCCTGTTGCCAGGTGTCGCGGACGCGAACGCAGGTTCGGCTTCTGGAATATGGGCCGCCAGGCTAGGTGCATTGCCCGACCTGGTGATGGGTACCAGCAGGGTCTGGGCGCTCGCCAGTTTTGTGCGCCCGCTGATGGCGTTGAGTTCTTTCAGGCGCGCGAGTGAAATCCCGAAGCGTTTGGCAATGGCAACCAGCTTCTCGCCATGTTGTGGCGTATATGTCTGCCACGAGGACAGGGGGTGCTCGTAGTTTTCCAGATTCAGGGAAAAACTGTTGACCTTGTCTACCGGCAGCAACAGGGTGGGTCTGCCCGTGCCCGTGCCGGCCACGAGCGGTTTGTTGTAGGCCGGGTTGAGGGCGACGAACTCGTCCAGCGGAACTTCGGCGAGGCGGGCCGCAACCGCTACATCCATATGCTGCTTGAGTTTGACGCTGGCGAAATAAGGGCTGTTGGGGATCGAATTGAGAGACAGGCCATATGTCGCGGGGTTCATGATGATGTTTTTGACGGCGATCAACTTGGGTACGTAATTGCGCGTTTCCGGAGGCATGCGCAGGCTGAGATAGTCGGTGGGCTCGCCAGCGGCCTGATTCTTGGCAATTGCCCGGCCTACCGAGCCTTCCCCCCAGTTGTAGGCGGCCAGGGCAAGTTCCCAGCTGCCGAACATGTTGTACAGTTTCTGCAGGTAGTCCAGAGCGGCGTCGGTGGCGGCCAGGACGTCGCGGCGGCCATCGTAAAGCATGTTCTGGCTGAGGCCGAAATGTTTCCCGGTGGAGGGGATGAACTGCCAGATGCCGGCTGCGTGGCTGGTGGAGTAGGCTTTCGGATTGAACGCGCTCTCGATCATGGGTAGCAGGGCGATCTCAGTCGGCATGCCGCGCTTTTCAACTTCTTCGACGATATGGAACAGGTAGCGCTGGCTGCGCTCCATCATGCGGCCCACGTATTCGGGACGGGCGGCATACCAGGCTTCATGCTCCTTGACCAGCGGGCTGTCCAGGTCGCTAAGCGTAAAGCCAGCGCGGATGCGCTCCCAGAGGTCGGGGTTGGCGCTGCCGAAGTCGGGTAATTTGAGCGACGCGGGGCTGGAGTTGATCTGTTGTGCCGGGCGAAGGTTTACTACCAGGGAGCTGGAGCTATCGGGGGTGCTGGAATCAGCTTGTTTTTCGGTGCCCTGGGTGGCGCCGATGTCCGTAGCCGCGTTACTGGCGGACTTGTCGGGAGTGGCCGACTGCTCTTTTGCCGGCGGCTGGCTCTGTGTTAGCCAGTTATCCGCTGCTGGGAAGGCTTCCCATGCGTTCGCTGAGTTGGCTGCGAACAGGCACAGAACGGATAATGCGAAAAATGAAACCGCGCGCAATTGCATTCTTTCGGGGTTCCCTCTGTGAATGTCGGTAAAAACCCCGCGATGGTAACGGCTTTAGTTGCTCCTGGTCAAGTAAATCTGAAATATTCAGACCTGGTCCCGCCAATGCCGGATGGCGGCGAAGACCTCTGTCGGTTCCCGGAGAGAGTGGCCGGCGAACCGGCTTGCAGCTGCCATGACGTCTGGTTCATTGCAGCGCAGGAAGGGATTGGTCATCTTTTCCAGAAGAATGGTCGAGGGCAGGGTCGGATGGCCTTGCGAGAGAGTCGCGTGCTCCCTGTGCTCGCGCTCGATCAGTGCGGTATTGCCAGGCTCGACCATTTTCGCAAACTGGATATTTTCCATCGTGTATTCGTGCGCGCAATAGACTTTCGTGTCATCGGGCAAAGCCGAAAATTTGGCCAACGATGCATGCATCTGTTGCGCGGTGCCTTCGAACAGCCGTCCGCAGCCGCAGGCGAACAAGGCGTCGCCACAAAACAAGCTATTTATCCCATAATATGCAATGTGGCCGGTCGTGTGGCCGGGTACGTCCAGCACCCGAAATTTGGTTGCCAGGCCGGGGAATTCGATCAGCTCGCCTTCTCCGACCGGATGCGTGATGGCTGAAATGGCCTCGCGGCGCGGGCCGTAAACCGGGACATCGAAACGTTGTCGCAGCTCGGCGGCGCCGCCGGTATGGTCTCCGTGGTGGTGGGTGAGCAGGACGGCGATGAGGTTTAAGTGATGAAGCCGCAGGTACTCGGAAACCGGCGCTGCATCGCCGGGGTCTACGACGACGGCAGCAGTGCCGCTGCGAATCAGCCAGATGTAGTTGTCTTCAAAGGCGGGGATGGGAACGATTTCAATCATTGGTGTATGTTTGGACGGGGCTGCTTAAATGTCAAGTCTGGACGAAAATGCCTGGCTTGCCACCTCGTTGGGCCAGTATCTCCTGCAGCCCGAGCAGGCTTACTACGATCAGGTAGTGGCGGATATTTTTGGTTTTAACGCGCTGCAACTGGGGTTGCTGGAGCACGATCTGCTGCGCACCAGCCGTATTCCTTTTTGTTTTCGTGCCGGTATGGGGCAGCGTGTGGCAGTGCGGGCGGATGCGCCGCAATTACCGGTCGCCAGTCAAACGGTAGACTTGATTTTGTTGCCTCATGTGCTTGAATTCAGTGCTCATCCGCACCAGATTCTGCGTGAGGCCGAACGGGTGTTGATGCCGGAAGGTCAGTTGATCGTCAGTGGTTTTAATCCTTTCAGCCTATGGGGGCTGCGCAAGGTGATGTCTTATAATGAGGCCGGTTATCCTTGGCACGGTCGCTTCATAAGCCTGTTGCGGCTCAAGGACTGGCTGGCCCTGCTTGGTTTTGAAGTGATCGGGGGGCGCATGTGCTGTTACGAACCGCCGTTCCAGCAGGAAAATTTATTGCGTAAATTTCGTTTCATGGAGGCGGCGGGCGACCGCTGGTGGGCGCTGGCCGGCGGGGTTTATTTTATTCATGCAAGGAAGCGCGTGCATGGTATGCGTATGATCATGCCGCCTTGGAACGAAGCCCGGGCAGCACGCAAGGGATTGGCGCCGGTAGCCCAGAAAACGCTCCAGCGCACAAAACTCGATTTAAGGAGCCGTTTTGAATCAAAATAAGGTTTTGCCTGATACCGTTGGCATGGTTGAGATTTATACTGATGGGGCATGCAAAGGGAATCCCGGTCCCGGCGGATGGGGCGCTTTGCTGCGTTTTCGTGGGCAGGAAAAGGAACTGTATGGGGGCGAGGCACTTACGACCAATAACCGCATGGAACTGCTGGCGGTGATCAAGGCGCTGGAGGCGCTTAGCCGCCCCTGCAAGGCATGGGTGCATACGGATTCGCAGTACGTGCAGAAGGGTATCAGCGAGTGGATTCACAACTGGAAACGGCGCGGCTGGCGCACGGCGGACAAGAAGCCGGTGAAGAACGTGGATTTGTGGCAGCAGTTGGACGCGCTTGCAGGGAAGCATCAGGTGGAATGGGTGTGGGTAAAAGGCCATGCGGGTCACGAAGAGAATGAGCGCGCGGATCAACTCGCCAATCGCGGTGTCGAGACATTGCGCACAACGGCTTAAACGCCCTAAATTGAACGTGGAAGTATAAATTTGCGCCAGATAATTCTCGATACTGAAACGACGGGCCTGGAAATCAGCCTGGGGCACCGCATTATCGAAATCGCAGCCGTCGAGATGGTGAATCGTCGTCTGACGAACAATCATTTTCACCAGTATCTCAATCCCGGACGGGAAATCGATCAGGGCGCGCAGCAGGTGCATGGCATCAGCCTGGAATTCCTGCAGGACAAACCGCTGTTCAAGGATGTGGTTCAGGATTTCCTCGACTATGTCGCGGGCGGCGAACTCGTTATTCACAATGCACCGTTCGACGTCGGGTTCCTCAATTACGAACTGGGTCTGCTCGGATTTCAGCCTATCCAGCATTATTGCCCGGTCATTACCGATACGCTGAAAATGGCCAAGGCCTTGCGGCCGGGCCAGAAAAACAATCTCGACGCCCTGTGCAAAAGCTATCAGATCGATAATTCCAAGCGTACCCTGCACGGCGCACTGGTCGATACCGAATTGCTGGCGGAAGTCTATCTGGCCATGACACGCGGCCAGGAGAGCCTGATGATGGAATCCGTGCCTGCGCAAGCTCAGCGTGTTACCCGCACGCAGGGCGTGCGTCAGCCGCTGCGGGTGTTGGCTGCTGCTGCGGAAGAACTGTTGGCGCATCAGCAGTATCTGGAGGCACTGGATAAAGCGAGTCGTGGCAGTTGTGTGTGGAAACTTGTGAGCCAGGATGCCTAAAGCGCGCTCGCGCCTCCTTCTCGCACTGTTCCTGACGCTGGTCCTTGCGTGGACAAGCGTCGTCGCTGCCGCGCCTGCCAACATCGCGATCGTCTTGAGTGACGATTCCGCCCCCTATCAGGAAACTGCCAACAATATTCGTGCGCTTGTCGATCAAGGCCCAGGAAGGGCCGTGGTGAGCGTCTATTCCCCGGCGGGGAAAAAGCCTGATTTCGGCAGGGAACACCATGACCTGATCGTTGCAGTCGGTGTGCGCGCTACGCAGGAGATGATGGCGATGAACCTGACGACACCGATTCTGGCGACGCTGATACCGCGCCAAGCATTCGAGAAAATTGCCCGCCAGCGAGATTATCGACAGTTCTCGGCGGTCTACCTCGACCAGCCCCTGGCGAGGCAGATGGAACTGATTCATCTGACATTGCCGGAGCGGAACAGAATCGGTGTGGTGCTGGGGCCGGAATCCCTGGACACTTTGAAAGCGCTGCAATCTGCCGCAAAAGAAGCCAGGTTTGCGTTGGTGGTGGAAAAAATCGGGGCGGACGAGGAACTCTTGCCTGCGCTGCAGCGCGTGCTTGCCGAAAGCGATGTTTTGCTGGCCTTGCCCGACCCCCTTGTGTTCAACAGGGGAACGGTACAAAGCCTGTTGCTCACAACTTACCGTTACCAGGACCCGGTAATCGGGTTCTCCCAGGCTTATGTCAAGGCGGGTGCGCTTGCGGCGGTATATACCACGCCGGAACAGGCAGGCAGGCAGGCGGGGGAAGTATTGCTTCGCGTTTTGGCAGGGAAGGCGTGGGTGCTGCCGCCGCCGGAATATCCGAAATATTTCTCTGTCAGTCTCAATTACCAGGTTGCACGTTCGCTCGCCATCAATGTAGGCGACGAGACTGCGCTTTTCCAGAAACTGAAGCGTACGGCGGACCAGGAATGAAGAGCTGGGGCATCAAGAAGCGGGTATTGTTTCTGGCGCTGATGCCGGCGGCGGTGATTGCGTTTTTGCTGGCGCTGCATTTCATTACCTCCGGCATTCAAAGCCTGGAGGACTCGTTGCGCGAGCGCGGCCTGGCAATCGCCCGTCAGCTGGCGCCGGCGAGCGAATACGGTGTGTTTTCCGGCAATCACGACATCCTGCAGTTGCTGGCGGACTCGGCCATGAAGGAGGCCGATGTGACCGCCGTTACCAGTACAAATATCGATGGCGCCGTTCTTGCCGCAAGCGGGAAATCCATGGGCCCGCCCGTATTGTCGGATTACAAGGCTGGATTATTTATCGCCGTCGCCGATCAGGGAGAAGTGCTGAGCTTCAGCGCCCCTGTGTCGCAGAGCCAGACCGAAGTGAACGATTTCCTGCAGGACGTCGCCGTTACACAAACTGCAGCACCCAAAGGCAAAATTCTGGGCAGGGTCAATCTCGAACTGTCGCGGGAAAATACCCGCAAGCATAAGCAGATGTTGATTTTCAACAGTCTCCTGATTTCCCTTCTGGGCTTGGCTGCGACTGCACTCCTGGCGCTGCGGATGGGGCGCGATGTAACCGTTCCGGTGAAACGCTTGGCGGACGCGGTGGACGAACTCGGCCGGGGCCGGCTGGATGTGCGTGTCGAAGAGCTTTCGGGGGGAGAGCTGCGCACCCTCGAGCGTGGCGTAAATGCCATGGCTACGGCTTTGCAGGTGGCCCAGGAGCGCATGCAGGAGCGTATCGATGCGGCAACGGAACGGCTGTCCTACCAGGCTACCCACGATGCACTGACCGGCCTGGTAAACCGGCGAGAATTCGAGCGTCGGTTGGAAAAGGCCCTGGTTTCATCACGCGAGGAAGGGCGGGTGCATGCCCTGTGTTACCTCGATCTCGACCAGTTCAAGATCGTCAACGACACCAGTGGCCATGTGGCCGGCGATGAACTGCTGCGCCAGCTGACAGTGCTGTTGCAAAGCAAGGTGCGCGAAGCGGACCTCCTGGCGCGGCTGGGCGGCGACGAATTCGGCGTGCTGCTGGAGAACTGTCCGCTGGAACAGGCGCAGATCGTGGCCGACCTGTTGCGCCAGACGGTAAAGGATTTTCATTTTGTCTGGCAGAACAAGGCTTTTGTCATCGGCGTCAGTATCGGCCTGGTGCCCATTACCCAGGAATGCGAATCGCTCGCCTGTGTGCTGAGCTACGCGGATGCTGCCTGTTATGCAGCCAAGGATCTGGGCCGCAACCGGGTGCATGTGTACCGTATCGAGGACAACGAGTTGGCGCAGCGTCAGGGTGAAATGAACTGGGTGGCGCGGATCAACCATGCCATCGAGGAAAACCGCTTCCGGCTCTATTACCAGACCATCATGCCGCTGGCCGCAGCAGATAACGAAGGCGCGCATTTCGAGATACTGCTGCGCATGCTGGACGACCAGGGCGAGCTTATTCCCCCCATGGCGTTCATACCTGCCGCCGAACGCTATAACCTGATGCCGGCCATCGACCGCTGGGTGGTGGGCACCGCATTCGGACAGTACTGGAAGATACTGCCCAAAGACTCGCTGAACCAGCGGCACACCTGCACCGTGAACCTTTCCGGGCCCTCATTGTGCGACGACCATTTCCTGGATTTTATCAAACGCCAATTCGTTTTGTACCACGTGCCATACGATCACATCTGCTTTGAAATTACCGAGACCGCGGCGATCTCCAATCTTTCTCGTGCCATGGATTTCATTGGTGAATTGCGCGCCCATGGATGCCGTTTCTCGCTGGACGATTTCGGCAGTGGATTGTCGTCTTTTACCTATCTCAAGAACATGCCTGTCGATTATCTGAAGATCGACGGTTCCTTCGTGCGCGACATGGTGGATGATCCCATGGATGCCGCCATGGTGGCGGCCATCAACCAGGTGGGTCACGTCATGGGCCTCAAGACCATTGCCGAATTCGTCGAAACCGATGCCGTGCTGGAAAAGTTGCGCGAGATGGGGGTGGATTTCGTGCAGGGGTTCGGTATCGAACGCCCCAAGCCGTTGGAGGATTTATTTCAGGTGGCCTTGCCTATGGAAGCCGGGCGCGAGGCGGAACGAAACGTAGCTCGTCCCTTGGAGCTGCCCGCTCTTTTTCCCCGATAGTCTGTCCCCCTCAAAACCTCCATGGAACCGCTGAATAAGTGGGTCACTGCGAGGAACGAAGTGACGAAGCAATCTCGCAACGCTCGCAATGACCTTACCCGCGTTTTCATACCTTTCCTGGCAGATCGACGCGCTGCAAATACCTATCAGTTCTGACGGGTATTGCTGTGGCCTGATAGAGCAAATAAATCTGCATTACACTCGTATAATCAATGATTAATCAGATATTTCAATTATCATCGAGTCATAAGCGTATGTCGTAATCATATTGACGCGAGGATATCAGGACTCTATAGTCCGGAATTACAAATAAGTAATCAACAATATTCAAACGAAAATGCCAGGAAGAGAAACCCGCGCCGAGGACTGTTTTTGGCTATTAGGTAGCCTGTGCAACCTTTACCGCATCCCCTTCGATGCCGCGTTAGTCGCCAGTCAATTCCCGCCGCCCTACAGCCTCGCCACCTTCCACGAAGCGGCGCGTGCGCTCGGTTTCAAAACCGGCTTCCGCCCCTTGCCCGGCGACGGATGGGACAAACACCCCTTCCCCTGTATCGCCTTCCTGAGGGCTCCTGCCCGGAACGAACCCAGCCACGCCGAAGCCCCCAGCGGCGAACACCAGGTCATCCCGTTCCCCGCTCACCCGCACAAACCGCGATCCCAAGCCGAAAACTCTGCTCCCTCCCCCTTCGAGGGGGAGGGCCGGGGAGAGGGTGAAATCCTCAACCCCATCCTCATCGTCAAATCCGACGGCCAGCAGCTCCTCTACTTCCGCTCCGGCTCCCAGGCTCCCGAAACCATCAGCATCGCAGACGCCCCAAAACTCCTCGAATCCGACCTGATCCTCGTCGCGCGCGAACAGGCGGGCACAGACGGCAAGCCCGAAGACATCGCCGGCTTCGAAACCGAGAAGCCCAAATTCGGCTTCCGCTGGTTCATCCCCGAGCTCCTCAAGCACAAGAAAATCTGGCGCGACGTCGTGCTCGCCTCGCTGGCCATCCAGCTGGTCGGCCTCGCTACCCCGGTCTTCACCCAGGTCATCATCGACAAGGTCGTCGTCCACCAGACCAGCAGCACCCTCATCGTCATCGGCGTCGCGCTGGCCATGTTCATGCTCTTCACCATGGCCATGACCTGGCTGCGGCAATACCTGGTGCTGCACACCGGCAACCGCATCGACGCCGTGCTCGGCAGCCAGGTGTTCCGCCACCTGCTGCGCCTGCCGCTGCCCTATTTCGAGCAGCGCCCCACCGGCGTGCTGGTCGCCCGCCTGCACGGCGTCGAAACCATCCGCGAATTCGTCTCCAGCGCCGCCGTCACTCTGGTGCTGGATTTCCCCTTCCTGCTCATCTTCCTCGCCGTGATGTTCGCCTACAGTTGGCAGCTCTCGCTCATTGCCGTCTTCCTCCTCGGCCTGATCTGCATTATGAGCCTGCTGGTCGCCCCGACCTTCCGCGACAAGCTCAACCAGCAATTCATGCTCGGCGCCCGCAACCAGGCGTTCCTCACCGAATACCTCGCCGGCATGGGCACGGTGAAATCGCTGCAGATGGAGCCCCACGTCGAAGCCAAGTACAGCGACTACCTCGCGGGCTATCTCGCCGCCGGCTTCTCCACCAAGCAGGTCGGCAACAGCTACAACGTCGTGGCCAACGGCATCGAACAGGTGATGACCCTCTCCATCCTCATCGTCGGCGCCCTGCTGGTGATGCAGAACGACGGCTTCACCGTCGGCATGCTGGTCGCCTTCCAGATGTTCGCCGGGCGGATGAGCCAGCCCATGCTGCGCCTGGTCGGCCTGTGGCAGGAATTCCAGCAGGCCAACATCGCCGTCAAGCGTTTGGGCGACATCCTCGACATGCCCAACGAACCCTACGCCCTCACCCCCAGCCGCGAGAACGCCGGGCACGGCAAGATCGACCTCATCGGCATCTCCTTCCGCTACAGCGAACACCACCCATGGCTCTACCGCAACCTCGACATGAGCTTCAAGCCCGGCCACCTCACCGTGCTGATGGGCCCCTCCGGCTGCGGCAAGAGCACCCTCGCCAAGCTCCTGCTCGGCTTCTACCAGCCCGCCGACGGGCAAATCCAGCTCGACGGCCGCGACATTCGCCACCTCGCCGCTAACGAACTGCGCCAGACCTACGGCGTCGTCCCGCAGGAAACCGTTCTGTTCTCCGGCACGCTCTACGACAACCTGGTCATGGCCCACCCCCATGCCGGCTTCGAGGATGTCATCGCAGCCTGCAAAGCCGCCGAAATCCACGACTTCATCGACAAACTGCCGGACGGCTATAAGACCGAGATCGGCGAGCGCGGCACCGGGCTGTCAGGTGGACAGCGGCAGCGCATCGCCATCGCCCGGGCGCTGCTCAAGCAGCCCAAGATTCTCATCTTCGACGAAGCAGTCTCCAACCTCGACCAGCACACCGCCGAGCATTTCGCCAGGACGATCAACAAGCTCAAGGGCCGGGTGACCATGCTGTTCATTACGCACCAGATACCACGGGGCTTGGCGGTCGATGAGGTGATTGAATTCGGGCAATCTGGCACCAGGCAAATGGAAGTTTTCGAGGAAGAGAAATGAAGCAGATTTTGGTTGCTAAGAAAAATCAGACTCCTCTCATACATGGGGCAGACAGCATGAACACTTGGAGGAACGCAGCATGATCGAACTTGGACCCGGTGCCGACCTGTTCCGGATGGTTGGAGCAATTTTCTGGCTGGTCGTGATCGGCGCCTTTGTGGCGGCACTGTTGATTCCCAAAACAAGAACGAACAAGGCCATCGCCGTAACCGCGGTCGCCGTGCTGTTTGCGGTGTTGCCCGGTCGCTGGTTCTGGGAAATGAAGCGCGAGGCGGATGGGAAGAAAGAGCGTCTGGCGAAAGCGGAGGCGATATTTCAGGAACACTGCAAGACCGCCGGCGAAAAGATTTACCGGACGGTTGACGGCGTTGAGGGCATCTTGCTGATGAAGGTCAGACCGAACGGTCAAAACCATGGGGATCAATTCAAGATGGATGATCCGTATGGAGATGACCTGAGAGGAGACGGATACATTGAAACCTTCCTCCGAGCGAGAGATGAGAAAGGACATCTTAGCGGCAAGGTAGGTGGTTACCGCTACGTCGAAGCCATCGACCAAGAAAATGGCAAGCGGTATCGGTACACCGGGAGGGTTGATCAGCCGTGGTTACGAGATAAGCGATATGGCGAATGGGTGCGTGAATTTGTCCTAGATAAAAATCATGCCTCCAGCCCTGCCCCCCGCTACGGCGTGACCTATGATGACATTTCTACGCCGGATGACCGTGTGTACTGGATTGCCGGTAGTTCGCTAAAGGTTATTGATCTGAAAACCAATGAAGTTGTTGCCGAACGCATCGGCTACATGATGGATCGTGGGCAGGGTGCGCTCAGCACCGGCGGTAGCCAAACAGCCTGGTTACGCGCCAGAAGACACGCATGCCCCCCTCTTCCTGCGCCTCATCAAACAAGAAATTTCGTTGAAAAATCACTCAAAACGATTAAGGAAAATTGACCATGGCTACGCCTACCGTTGCTGAATATCTCAAATATGCCAATCTGCAAATGGCTGCCGAAGCCTTTATTCGTAATCCAGATTCCGGTGTGCTGTCTGGAACCGGAATAGATCTAATAAATTCCCTTATTTCTGGGAATGAGCACGCCAGCAAATTTACCGAAACGCAAGCAAAGGCATTTGCCAGCCAATGGGAAGTGCTTGATCAAATTGCCAATACTGAAACTGGATTCAGCGGAACACTATTCCGCTGCAAAATAACCGACCCAGCAAAAGGACTTGTCGAGGGGCAACTCGTCCTCTCCTTCCGCTCCACCGAATTCATTGAAGACGCCGTGCGCGACAACCAGGCCACGAACAAGATGGAGATCAAGGAGCACGGCTGGGCGTTCGGGCAGATCGCCGACATGGAGGCGTGGTATGCCGAATTGAGAAAACCGGGCGGGTATCTCGATGGCAAGAGCTTTACCCTCACGGGCTACAGTCTCGGCGCCCATCTGGCCACCGCCTTCAACCTGCTGCACCCGACGGATTCGGATGCCATTTACACCTTCAACGGCGCTGGCGTCGGCGACCTCACCGGCACCCAGTCACTGGCCGACGTCATTGCCGATTTCGACCGCATGCGCAAGAACGAGGACGGACAGCAGATCGTTTTCACCGACACCCACGCCAATATTCTTTATCGCGAATGGCGGGACAAACCCGCCGATGCCTGGACTCCGGTGGATTTTCTGGCGGCGAAAGCCGGGTTGCTACTGGTTCTGGATATCTCGGAAGGCAATCTGCTGAGCCATGCCCTCGACAACATGCAGACCCTCTTTTTCGAAAACCTGCGTGTGGCGGGTCTGACAGACAGCACGGATACCAATGGGCCGAACGAATATCCGTTGAGCAACATCGCCGCCTTCGACCTCGACTACCAGATTGCCATGCTGACGGCGGCACGCTCCACCAGTAGCTATCACTCCGATATCGTGCTGGGTGGCCTGGACGCCATCGGCGAACGCAATGTCCGTTTTGTGCACCCCAATTTCTACGATCTCTATGGCGCCAACCCGCCATCTGGCGTTGCCAACTCGCAATGGACATATGGCGCAATTTGTGCCCCACACGATCTGCGCGGCGATGATGGAATCGCACTGAGGAACTGCCACGGGAATGGTACCTCACGGGAAATTTATTTGGTGGACCTCATTCGCATCGAAGAATCGATAAATGATTTGGCGTGGAGGATGGCAGCATGAGTACCAGTAGCAATTCAATTCATCCTAGAAAGGACAAACATTACTGGCTGCTTGGCTTTGCCGCGATTATCGCGCTTGTCGTCTGGTTTGTCCTGTTCGTCAATCCCCTGCCGAAAGACGAGGAGCTGATCGCGCATTTCAATGCACACCGGAGCGACATCGAAGCGTTGGTCAAGAGTTACCGCGACTATGAGGGCGTGGGTGGCGCTCCTTGGGAGCGTAACCCCGGCACCCGGGCGCTGAAACGCAAAGCGGGGGTGGAGCGTATCGTCCACGCTGGCGCGTTGTGGCTTCCGAACCCTTACTCACCAGAAACGGCAAAGCAGATTGACCACACGATCCGAAGCGGGTCGGGCTGTTGCTTTTTTCGCCGCCATGGGTCGTTGCAGATCGAAACCGACGTGAATCGCTACTTCCGAAGATCCTTGCGTTATCCCGGCGATTACCTCATCTGGAAAACACTATTTTTCTACCCCGAAGCACCCCGGATTGAGAACGGCTGGCTGGTCGGGCCTGCGCGGATAGATGGAAAAAATGAGTTGCACCACCGTGTCCTGCCTTCCCTGAACAGCTACCCGACGGATTGGAAGAAAGGCGAATGCGTGGTGAGAAAGATTGAAGCGCAGTGGTTCATCATCATGTGCAGAGCGGTGTAATAACCTTATCCATATTGGAGAAAATAATGTCCACAGCATCGTATCTGGTCGCGGCAACGAATGAACATTACTCATCGGCATGGGCCTTCATAGGTTCTGATTTTCAGAAAAGCGCCATTCTTGATGTCGCGCAACTACTTGGCGTTTCTGCCGGAGCCATCGCCGGAGCCATGGCGGAAGAGAACCACGCCTATGCAAATAGCAAGTTCTTGAATGACAGCCTCGACAAGTACGCCCTCTCGGGTGTATCGCCCGTACAGTTTGCTGTCGATGTGGCCACACTGGGGCTGCCGGTAACCTTGGGCAAGCATGCCGTGGAATACCAGCTCAGCACGCGCACCCACGCGGAATTTGCCGCCGACTATGCCGTCGCGGGCGGGATGGCCGACGAACCCTACAGTGACGTGGAAAAAGTCTTGCATCCTGTGCTGGTCGACATGGGCCCGGCCAACATCAAGCTGGCGACCGCTATCCGCTTGATCAATAAGTATGTCTCCGAATCTCAGACGCTGGGGTTGGACGTTTACGCAACAGACTACGCGGCGTTGGCACGAGATCTGGTAAGTCCGTTGAGTGATGTCACCGCCAAAATCGCCGGCCTGATGATCAAGGAAGCGGACCAATGGTTTGTCAGCAGGGATCATCAAGCCTACGGCGACCAATGGTTTAACCTACCGCAGGAGTTCAAGGACGCGCTATACGTCACCTACTTCAACTTCGGCCCGAAACTTTTGCAGAAAAAATATGACGATTTTGTGCAGGCCAACCCCGGCAAAACCTACGAGCCGCTACCAGCAATGGGGACAGGTGGCGGCATGAACCACCTGCTCAACATTAGGCAGATTGGGGCGGCCATTGGTGATGCATCATATGGCGACGGCACTTTGACCATTACCGACAATTTTTTAAGTGAAGCCAAGGAGAACTCGGCCAGCGGCCAAGCGTACCGCTATGCCTTGTCGAAGTTGCGTTGGGTTGCGCTGCCCGGTCTTGATTACAGCGCCCACAACGCCCACGGCGAACTCGACCTGTACGACCCGGCAACAGGAACCGGCAATCTCACCGACCCCTACCTCCAAGACCGAGCCGCCTTCCTGACCTGGGCCAACCAAGCCAACATCCAAGACAAAACCAAGCTCACCGGCCCCAACGCCCCTGACAACTGGCAATTCACCGACCAAGCCAAGAGCTACACCCTCGACGTTGCTGGCTGGGTACTGGGGCAAGAAAGCCAGAACCCCTACCACAAAGTCATCTTCGACGGCGACAGCGCCGGCTGGGTAGAAGGCGGCACCGAAGCCGACCACCTCTACGGCGGTGGCGGAGACGACATCGTCAAAGGCAATGGCGGCAACGACTACCTCGAAGGCGGGCAGGGCTTCGACGAACTGCAAGGCGGCGCGGACAACGACATCCTGCTCGGCGGCGAAGGCGCCGACTATCTCACCGGCGGCACCGGCAACGACCGCCTCGAAGGCGGCGCAGGCAACGACACCTACATCTTCAACACCAGCGACGGCCAAGGCAACGACATCCTCCTCGACGCCGACGGCCAGGGTAAAATCCAGCTCGACGGCCAGACGCTCACCGGCGGCGATAGCAAAGCCCCCAACCGCTGGGAAAAGAACGGCGTCACCTACACCTACATCCCCGGTGCGACCGTGAACATCGGCACCCTCGTCATCACCAGCAGCGCCGGCAACCTCACCCTCCAGAACTACACCAAGGGCCAACTCGGCCTCACCCTGCCGGAAGCCGCGCCGTCCAATCCTCCCGGTGTCACACTCACCATCGTCGGCGACCTCAAGCCTGCGGACACCGATGCCGGCACCGCCGGCATCCAGCAGGGCCAGGACGACCTGGGCAACGTCATCGTCGCCGCAGAAGCCGCGGCCAACCGCGAAGACACCCTCTACGACAGCAGCGGCAGCGACAGCC
>JBDKRR010000354.1:0-5722 GCA_039683315.1 Sulfuricella sp. | reverse complement strand
ATATGGTCAAGCTGGAAGGCGGCCAGGTCATGGCCGAGACGGTCGCGTTTCTCACCGCGCGGGGCATTCCGGTGTGCGGCCACATCGGCCTCACGCCGCAATCGGTGCATCAACTCGGCGGCTACCGCGTGCAGGGGCGCAGCGAAGCGGCGGCGGAACAGCTTCTGCTCGATGCGCTGGCGCTGCAGCAGGCCGGAGCGGGCCTGATCGTGCTCGAGGCGGTACCCGCCACGCTGGCGCTGCAGATCACCTCGCAACTCACCATCCCCACCATCGGCATCGGCGCCGGTCCGGGCTGCGCCGGCCAGGTGCTGGTGCTGCACGACATGCTCGGCATCTACCCCGGCAAGACACCGAAATTCGCCAAGGACTTCATGACCGGCGCCGCCAGTATTCAGGCGGCCGTGCAGGCGTACGTGCGCGATGTAAAAAGCGGCGCGTTCCCGGCGCCGGAACACACTTTCTGATGGAAATCATTTCCGCCATCACGGTGCTGCGCGAAACCCTCAAGGGCCGCCAGCCGGTCGCCTTCGTGCCCACCATGGGCAACCTGCATGCAGGGCATATCGCCCTGGTCGAACAGGCGCGTCGCCATGGCCGCTGCGTGGTGGTGAGCATTTTCGTCAACCCGCTGCAGTTCGGCCCCGGCGAAGATCTTGCCAGCTATCCGCGCACCCTGGAAGAAGACTGCCGCAAACTTCAGGCCGCCGGCGCGGACGTGGTATTCACCCCGACCGTGCAGGAACTGTTCCCCGCGCCGCAGCAGTTCCAGGTCGAACCGCCGGCCATCGCGAGCGAACTGTGCGGCGCCTATCGCCCCGGTCATTTCCGCGGCGTCGCCACCATCGTGCTCAAGCTGCTCAACATCGTGCAGCCCGACTGCGCCGTGTTCGGCAAGAAGGATTACCAGCAGCTGCACATCATCCGCGCCATGGTGCGCGAACTCAACGTGCCGGTGGAGATCGTGGCGGGCGAAACCGTGCGCGCCGAGGATGGTCTCGCCCTGTCCTCGCGCAACGGCTACCTGAGCCCAACCGAACGCGCCGAAGCGCCGCGCCTGCAACGCAACCTGGCGCAGATCAAGGAAGCCGTGGCGGCAGGCCGGCGCGACTTTGCCGCACTGGAAAGCGCCGCCGCAGCCGACCTCTCCAGCCACGGCTGGCAGGTCGATTACATCTCGCTGCGCAACGCCGCTACCCTGCAGCACGCGCAGCCCGGCGACACAGCGCTGGTGGTGCTCGGCGCTGCACGGCTGGGCAAGACGCGGCTGATAGACAATCTGGAAATCGCGCTTCCTTTGTAGTGTTGCATAACGCGCCCGCAAGCCTTTAGGACATCGATGCCTTTCACCCCTTTACACATGGGACCCGGCTTGGCGATCAAGGCCCTGGCCGGCCGTCGCTTCAGCGTTCTTGCCTTTGGCATCGCTCAGGTCGCAATGGACATTGAACCGCTAATTGGCATGGTTCGCGGTTCCAGCGTCCTGCACGGCCCCACGCATACCTATCTCGCCGCGCTCGTCATTGCCGCTGTCGTGGCCATCGTTTCTCCACTTATCTGCCGTCCCATCCTGCGGCGCTGGAACCGCGAGTTGTCGTTTCATCGCCTGGACTGGCTGGTCGAAGTCGAAGCCGAATCGTTCACGCCAGTAGCCGTAATCGCCGGCGCTTTTGCCGGAACGATCTCCCATGTCATGCTCGACAGCATCATGCATTTCGACATCACGCCCCAGGCGCCCTGGTCCAGCGCAAACGCATTGCTAGGCCTGATTTCCATCGACGCGTTATATCGATTCTGCATTCTTTCCGGCTTGCTGGGGATCGGCGGCTGGCTCTACTCGGCCTGGCGCAAACGGCGTGTGGCCAAGCCAGCGTAGGGCGCAATCGTTATTGTGCCGAATGAAAACATCCGGTGCAATGCGCTTCGCTTATGGCGCCAAGATCACCGCAAAGCGGTGCTCTCTTGGCGGGCATGACCCTTGCGGTTATTGACACCCTACATACGCCTTACGCGAGTTGCACGACTGGGCAAGACGCGACTAATAGACAATCTGGAAATTTCGACCGGGCGCTGAGACCCGGCCAGAACGGTGCTTAATACCCGGTTTTTCTGCCTTCGATAACAGGCAGGGAGGCATCGCTCATGATCGACCACAGGAAATGGGCGATGCTTTCGGGGGCGATGACGGTGTGGCGGTTGTTCGAGGCGAAAAACTTTTCGCGTAATTCTTTCCTGACTTCCGCAATGCCGGTGAGATCGAATACGATGTCCACGTCTTCACCCAGGGCAATCAGCTCGTCGATCGACAGAATCTTCACCCCGGCGGCTTCTGCTGCTTTTTTCCCCGGTGTGTCGTTTTTTTCCACCGCGTAGGCGACCTTGACGCCTTTCCCGGTGAGACACAGCAGTTCATCCAGAAATGCGGAACCGACCCGCCCCAGACCGACAATGGCAACCTTCTGTTTTTGCATTATTTCCCCTTTATTGTTGTGCGCGATTCAGGATAAGAGCCTCTGCATTCTATCCGCGCCAAGTGCGAATGATCAACCGGAAATAACGCCTGCCTTATGTATGGTCAAAGATCCTCACGCATACAAGTTGCACAGCCTTAAAAAACACAACAATATTGACGCATGTCAATAAAGCAGCCTAATATACCAAACTGAATTGGCACTTTATTCAGGCGTATTTCCGAACCCTTTTATGACTTCCCGGCCAATTCGGAAGTCCTTGACGACGCGCCCAATTCATTGTGAAACGAAACTTTTTCCGCTTGATCATCGCATTGTCCGCTGCTGCGATGTTGGCCGCTTGTGCTGAATTGCCGCAAGCGTCATCGCCTGGCAAGGCCTTCGCATTTCTCACGGAAAGCGCGCCTGCCGTGTCGGACGCACAATCGGGCATGACCGCAATCGCGCCCCATGTCTACGCTGAAATGGGAACGTCTCCCGCCCGCATAGCCAAACTGCTGAATATCGTGATGAAAGCCAGGGTAAGGACGACGTTTTTCTATGGCGAACTCATCTCCGATCCTGACATCTATTTTTGTTCCGGCATGGCGTGCTACCGGCAGTTCGGCGCAATCGGACTGGGCTACACGCTGGGTAACAGGATCGCCATCGCACCCCAGGGCGCGCGCGCGGCGATCGTCAGCCACGAGCTGTCCCATGTCGAGCTTGCGACCCGTCTGGGGGGGCAGCAGGGTCCGATAGACAAGGTTCCGGAATGGTTCGACGAAGGTCTGGCCGTCATGGTCAGCCAGGCATATGAGTTTTCCGACGAAGCCTGGCTCCAGGCCACGCATAATGGCGCAAGCCAGCCGAGCCTGAAGGAACTGGCAAGCCGGAACGACTGGAGCAGGGTCACCGGCGTGGGCGGCTGCAACATGCAGCTTTCCTATGGCACCGCCAGACAGGAGGTTGTCAGGTGGTACGACAAAGTCGGTAAGAAAGGTCTGGAACAATTGATCCAGTCGCTGAATGCACGCAAGGATTTTCAGGCCGAGTTTCGCAACATCGAAAGCGCGGGCAGCCTGGCACAGACCCGTCAGCCCACACCGCGCACCAAGTCCTAGCGGCGCTTCACCATCGTTTACACCTCATTTCAGCCGCCTCTTAGAAAATTTTTATAGGCACGTTCAGGGTCGGAACTTTCGCCGGTTTTCTTCATCTTAAAACTTACCCGACTATTTTTGTCGGATATGTTTAAGCATTTAAAACGTGCTTTGGTTTTTAGGATTCACAAGGAGACTGAGATGAAAAACAAATTCCTATTGGCCGTTGCGTGGCTGTTCATCGCACTGGCGACGATCAGCGGTAAACTGGCTTATGCCGACATGGCCCAGGCGCCTGCTGTCACGACAATGTCGTTGGCTTGCACAGCGGACAACGACTGGAACTTCAATGACGCCCTCTGCCATCCCCGCATTGCCGAGGGCAAGGCAGCTTACGGCGAACCCACCGGGATGACCACCGCGCTTCCGGACCGTTGTACCGACGGCAATGACTGGGCTTTCAACGATCCCGGCTGCAATCCCCGCCGTGACGAAGGCAAAGCCGCTTTCGGCGAATCCACTGGGATGACGTCGAACCTTTCCACCTACTGCCTGGCTCAACTGTCCAGCGGCAACGACTGGAACTTCAAAGACCCGGATTGCCCGAAATAAGGCGCCACCCCGCAATAAACCTGATACCCCGTCCGCCAGTCACGGCTGACGAGGGAGCAGGTTTCCAAAACAAATCCTTGTCGCGGACTTGAACAGAATGCAGAAAATGCATTCTGTTCTTTTGCCTGCCGCACGGTCAATGCAAGTGGACGCAAGGCCAAGCGCTCCATTATCAAACCGATAGCGCCTAACGCTTGACGCATGCATAAGCTTGCGCCAACATCCCCGGCTCGATTCCCCTTATTTTCCAGGCCTCAATGTCAGCAACAGCAGCCGTCTCAGTGCATGCAGCAGAAAACCTGCTGTTTTTCACCCTCATGCAACTGGTGCTGATCCTCCTGGCGGCGCGCCTCGGCGGCTCGCTCGCGCTGCGTCTCGGGCAAGCCCGCGTGGTGGGCGAAATCGTCGTTGGCCTGCTGCTCGGGCCGAGCCTGTTCGGTGCGCTGGCGCCAGATACTTTCCATTACGTGTTCCATTCGGTTTCCGCCGCACCGGTGACGATCATGAGCCAGATCGGCCTGATCCTGCTGATGTTCCAGATCGGCCTGGACTTCGACTTCTCCCATCTGAAGGAAAAGGAAAACAGCCGCGCCGTGCTGCTGGTGGCGGCGCTCGGCCTGGCGGCGCCGTTTGTGCTGGGCCTGGCCGTCGGCCACCTGTCCCACGACACGCTGGCGCCCGAGGTGAACCCGCTCGGCTATAGCCTGTTCCTCGCCACCGCGTTGTCCATCACCGCGGTGCCCATCCTGGGACGCATCATGATGGAATTCGGCCTGACGCGCACGCCGATGGGCGTCATCACCATCACCTCGGCGGCGATCAACGACGTGGTCGGCTGGATCACGCTGGCAGCCGTCACCGCGCTCACGCTGTCGTCGTTCTCACTGAACGGCATGCTGTTCAACCTGGGACTGCTGGCACTCTATGCGGCGTTCTGCTGGTGGGCGCTGCGCCCCCTGCTGCGCTGGATGCTGGCGCGCTTTGCCTCGCATTCAGACAATCTGCCGCAAAGTTTGCTGGCCATCCTGCTGGCGGTGATTTTCCTGTCGGCGATGACCACCTCCAAAATGGGCATTTTCGCCATCTTCGGCGGCTTCATCCTGGGCGTGCTGCTACACGACGAACCCGACTTCGTGGCGGCCTGGAAAGCCAAGATCGCCGATTTCGTCACGGTGTTCTTCCTGCCCATCTTCTTCACCTACACCGGCCTGCGCACCAACATCGGCGCGCTCGACAGCTGGGCGCTGTGGCAGTGGTGCCTGGTTATCCTGGCGGCCGCCACGCTCGGCAAGTTCGGCGGCTGCTATCTCGGCGCGCGCTGGGCCGGTCGCGCGGCGGCGGAATCGCGCATTATCGCCGTGATGATGAACACCCGCGCGCTGATGGAACTGATCGTCATCAACGTCGGCTACGACCTGGGCGTCATCCCGGCCAGCGTGTTCACCATGCTGGTCATCATGGCGGTGGTGAGCACGCTGGTAACCGCGCCGACGATGCGTTTATGGCTGCCGAAATTGAAACTTAAACTTGCACAGGAAGCATCATGAGCGACATGAG
>JBDKRR010000353.1:0-12002 GCA_039683315.1 Sulfuricella sp. | reverse complement strand
AGAAGTTGTCATTTCACGATAATTGCCTGGTTACAGCTAGAATTTTCCCATATCTGCTGCGCGCTTTCCTAAAAATAACCCCCATCATTCGCTCAGAATCGAATGTTGCGAAAAATCAATGGTTAATCTTGCCCATGGCCGTCTCAGGGCATACGTGTTGCACAAAAACAACATAACTTTCCGCCCTGTTGCGAAAACAGCAAATTTACCTTGCCAGCGCCTTTGACTCTTTGCAAGAATGGTCCCAACTTCTCAATAGGGAGGTTAGGCAGCACGGACATCCGGACTGCTAAGCAACTCTAAAACTCAACTCTTACGGAGAGATTTATGAACAAGAAACTTATCGCTGTAGCAATCGCTGCTGCCCTGGCTCCTGTCGCCGCAATGGCCGACAGCGGCAACGTGACCATTTACGGTCAAATGAACGTTTCCGTTGACTCCGTTGAATCCGGTTACGCCGGCGCTGGTCAGCGCACCACGCAAATCAACGACAACTCTTCCCGCCTCGGCTTCAAGGGCACTGAAGCCCTGGGCAACGGCCTGACCGCTGTATGGCAGATCGAAAGCTCCATCGTTGGCGACGGCGCTGGCCGCACCGCTGGCTTCCAAAGCTCGAGCAACGGCGCTCTGAACGCACGTAACACCTTCGTTGGCCTGACCGGCGGCTTCGGTACTGCAGTTCTGGGTCGTCACGACACCCCGTACAAACTGGCTACCCGTAGCCTGGACGTGTTCGCCGACAACATCGCTGACAACCGCTCCATCATGGGCGTATCCGCCAACGGCGCAACCACCTTCGACGGTCGTCAATCCAACGTCATTGCCTACATCTCCCCGAGCCTGAGCGGCTTCACCGGCGCAATCGCCTACGTGGCAGGTGCAGAAAACGCCCTGACCAGCGGTCAAACCAAGGGTGATGCATGGTCCGCAATGGGTACTTATGCCAACGGCCCGATCTTCGCCAGCCTGGCTTACGAGAAGCACAACGTTGGTACCGCTGGAACAGGTACTCTCGGACTTGCCGGCATTACCGACAAGAACGAAAAAGCATGGAAACTGGGTGCTGGCTACAACATGGGCGACTTCAAAGTCGGTCTTGCCTATGAAAAACTCAGCGACAACTTCGCTGCTGACGGTTCCGATGCATATGGCCACCACGCGTTCTACCTGAGCGGCGCGTACACCATGGGTGCCAATGTCATCAAGGCGGCATACACCAAAGCAGGCAGCCTGAACAGCATCAGCAATTCCGGCGTCAAGCAATGGACCCTGGGCTTTGATCACAACCTGAGCAAGCGCACCACGGCATATGCGTTGTACTCCAAGCTGACCAACGAAACCAACTCCGGCTACGCCTTGGTAGGTGGTTCCAATGGTGGCACAGCACTTAGCAACTTCAACTCCGATCCGTCCGTGTTCTCCGTGGGCATGAAGCACTCCTTCTAATTTAGCCTAGGCTAAACTGGAAGTTAAAACGGGCGCTTCGGCGCCCGTTTTTATTGGGTGTTGCTTTGCTCTTTGGATGCGCATAATATATGCGCATCCAAAGAGCAAAGGGGCTTTTCGTGCACAGGGACTTTTACAATTCCGCGGCGAAAAAGAAATCTGCCAACTTGAGCATCAACGAGAGCTTGTTGCGGCAGACAAAAGCGCTCAACATCAATTTGTCCCAATTGCTGGAACAACGTCTGGTAGAACATTTGCGAGAGTCTTTGCAAAAAAACTGGCTAGAGGAAAATCGCGCGGCGATTGACGCGTATAACCACCGCATCGATCGCAATGGCGTGTTCAGTGAAGGACTGCGGACTTTCTGATGGCGCAGTTCGATGTTTACCGAAACTCCAATCCAGCTTCCTGCGAAATAACCCCGTATCTGCTGGATGTCCAGTCGGACATGCTGGAACCACTTTCCACTCGGGTCGTTATCCCATTAGTGAAGACGGGCGAGATGGGCAGGGCCGCAAAATACCTGAATCCGCATGTCGAAGTAGAGGGTATCGCACTTGTTGATGTCCGCGGCCGAACTGGCTGGTGTGCCTTCACGCTTGCTTGGCGATAAGGTGCTGTCGTTGGCGCATCGGCGAGATGAGATTATTGCGGCGCTGGATTTCCTGTTCAGCGGGTTTTGACCGAAGCAAATGAATGTATAGGGGCGTGGCTACCAAGCGGTGCCCATGGGTAGACACGTATTGCCAGCCGATAAAACCCACTACAGGTCTTTGTAATACCCCCGATGCCACGCCACGAATTTTTCCACCCCGTCTTTTAACGGCGTTGCCGGCGAAAAGCCCACCGCCTGGCGCAAATCATCGATGTCTGCATAAGTTGCCACCACGTCGCCATCCTGCATCGGCAGCATGTTTTTGACCGCTTTCTGGCCCAACGCATCTTCGATTGCACCGATGAATACCATCAGCTCCACCGGTTCGTGATTGCCGATGTTGTAGACGCGGAAAGGCGCATAGCTAGTCGCGGCGTCAGGTTGTGCGGGGTCGAACGCGGCATCAGGTGTGGCGGTTTTGTCCAGCACGCGCACCACGCCCTCGACGATGTCGTCGATGTAGGTGAAGTCGCGCCGCATCTTGCCCTGGTTGAACACGTCGATGGCGCGCCCGGCGCGAATCGCTGAGGTAAACAGCGAGGGCGACATGTCGGGGCGCCCCCAGGGGCCGTAAACGGTGAAAAAGCGCAGGCCGGTGGTCGGAAGGCCGAAGAGGTGGCTGTAAGTATGTGCCATCAGTTCATTTGACTTTTTGGTGGCCGCGTAAAGGCTGACCGGATGGTCCACATTGTCGTGAACGGAGAACGGCATCCGGGTGTTCGCGCCATACACGCTGGAACTGCTGGCATAGACCAGGTGCTCGACCTGGTGGTGGCGACAGCCTTCCAGCACGTTGAGGAAACCGACGATGTTGGATTCGACGTAGGCGTGAGGATTTTGCAGGGAATAGCGCACGCCTGGCTGGGCGGCCAGATTTACCACGCGCTGGAATTTTTCCGCGGCGAAGAGCTGCTGTGCAGCTTGCTGGTCCGCCAGATTCATCTGGATGAACTTGAAGCCGGACAGGGGCAGGAGTTGCTGCAAACGGTCGCGCTTCAGCTGCACGTCGTAATAATTGTTGAGATTATCCACCCCGACCACTTCGTTGCCCAAGGCCAGCAGTCGCTGAGCGGTGTGCATGCCGATAAAGCCGGCCACGCCGGTTACCAATACTTTCATGTCATTTTTCCCTGTATAAGGCTATCAGCTTGGCGTATTTCGTGAAGCTGTTGATGCAGCCGATAATTATGTGCACCAGTCCCGGCAGGCCATCGAGGCAGCCCAGGCGTAAAAAATAGAAACGCACGAACCGCACTACCGGGCTTAACAACAACTGCCCGAGGCCTGCTCGGCGCCCCGCACGGTACATCGTCTGCGCTTGCAGCGTCGTGTAGCGATTCTGCTTGTCCAGATAGACTGCAAGACTTTCTGCCGATTCATGCAGCAAGTCTCCCTGCAGGCTGCCGACGGGATCGTCATGCAGCACCTTTTCGTGCACCGCGTCGTCGCTCCAGCGCGCGCGATGTCGCTCGAACAGGCGCAAGCTCCAGTCCGGATACCCCTCGCCGTGGCGCAGGTAGCGCCCCATGAAGCGGTTGCTGCGCGCCATTCTGTAAGAGGTGAAACGCGGCTGTTGCAAGGTCTCGACAATGCTCGTTCGCAGTTCGTCGCTCACGCGCTCATCGGCATCCAGGCACAACACCCAATCGTTGCGCGCCTGGCTGACGGCAAACTGCTTTTGCCGTCCGAATCCCAGCCATGGCTGAACGATCACGCGGGCGTCATATTGTATCGCGATTTCCGTCGTTGTATCGTCGCTGCCGCTGTCCACGATGACGATCTCATCGGCAAAAGACGCGCTTTGCAGGCAGGCTTCGAGCTGCTGTGCGGCGTTGAGCGTAATGATGACGACGGAAAATGGTTGGCTTGGCATGGATGGCCATTATGCCTGTCGGCAGGGTAGGCTAGAATAGCGCATGCTGAAAATTTTGCTGGTCAAGACCTCTTCATTGGGCGACGTCATCCATCAACTCCCCGCTGTCACGGACATTCGCACCCATTTCCCCGATGCCAGAATCGATTGGGTGGTGGAAGAGAACTTTGCCGAATTGCCCGCCTTGCATCCTGGCGTCAGCCGGGTCATTCCTGTGGCAGTGCGGCGCTGGCGTCGCGCTTTGCTCAATCCCGCCACCTGGCGAGAAATGGCGGCATTCAGACAGGCGTTGCAATCGCTGCGCTACGACATGATTCTGGACAGCCAGGGATTGATCAAAAGCGCTGCCATCACGCTCCTCGCGCCCGGCCCACGCTGCGGTTATGACCGCACCAGCGTGCGCGAAGCGGTTGCTTCACTGGTCTACGACAAGGCCATCGCCATCCCGAAAAACCTCCACGCGGTGGAACGCAATCGCCGCCTGGCGGGGAGGGCGCTCGGATATGAACCCGACACGCCGGTGGACTACGGCGTTGCGGCGCCGCAAATCGAATTGCCGTGGATACCCGCACAACCCTATGTCATGCTGCTCCACTCCACCAGCCGTGCCGACAAGGAATGGCCCGAGGCTGACTGGCTGCGGCTCGCGTCCCATCTCGACGCTTCCGGCATGCGCTGCATCCTGCCCTGGGGGAGCCCGCAAGAAAAGGAGCGCAGCGAACGTCTCGCAGCGCAGATGGCGAATGCCCTCGTTGCGCCGCGCCTGAACCTGACCCAGGCCGCAGCGCTCCTGGGCAACGCCCGTGCAGTGGTCGGCGTGGACACCGGGCTGACCCATCTTGCCGCCGCCTTGAAAGTGCCGGTGGTCGCGCTCTACTGCGCGTCCGAGCCCGGCCTGACCGGGGTTTATACTGCAGGGCCCGGCGTTAACCTGGGACAGGCGGGCCAGATTCCGAGCCCTGAAGAGGTTATCTCCGCGCTTGCCGGGGTGATGGCGGCATGAACTGGAGGCACAGGCTTTTCACGGCGGTTTTGTACCTGCTGCTGCCATATGTGATTTTTCACCTGCTGTGGCGCGCGCGGCGCCAACCTGAATACCTGCAGCACTGGGGCGAACGCTTTGGACGCTATGCGACCCGCTCCATGCGTCCGGTTATCTGGCTGCACACCGTTTCAGTGGGTGAAACCCGCGCCGCAGCGCCACTGATCAAAGCCCTGCAGGCTAGTTACCCGACGCATCAAATCCTCCTTACCCACATGACACCCACGGGGCGCGAGGCGGGAGAGCAACTGTTCGGAACCGATGTGCTGCGCTGCTATCTGCCCTACGATTACCCCTTTGCGGTGCGGCACTTCCTTGCCCACTTCAGGCCGCAACTCGGCTTGCTGCTGGAAACCGAGATCTGGCCCAACCTGGTACAGGCATGTGTGAATGCCAGGGTGCCACTATGCCTCGTGAACGCGCGCCTGTCGCAAAAATCGGCGCACCGCTATGCGCGCTTCGACGGTCTCATTCAACGCAGTTTGCGCCAGTTGTCCGCTGTTGCGGCCCAAACTGCGGAAGATGCCCAGCGCCTGACCGCCCTGGGAGCGCAGAATGTTGCCGTGATGGGCAACCTCAAATACGACATTACCCCGCCCGAAGCGGCTTTGACGCTCGGCCAAAGCTTGCGCCAGGGTTTCGGCCCAGACCGGAAGATATTTCTCGCCGCCAGCACCCGTGATGGCGAGGAAGAGCGAATTCTCGGCGCTTTGCAGGACATTGCTGTCCCGGGACTATTGACCGTTATCGTTCCGCGCCACCCGCAACGTTTCGACGAAGTCGCGCAACTGCTGGAACGGCGCGGCCTGCGTTACCAGCGGCGCAGCGCGCAGCAGGCCGTCGCTGCGGAAACGCAGGTGCTGCTGGGCGACAGCATGGGAGAAATGTTCGCCTACTACGCCGCCTGCGATGTGGCGTTCATCGGCGGCAGCCTGTTACCGTTTGGCGGTCAGAACCTGATCGAAGCCTGCAGTGTGGGCAAGCCGACGATTTTCGGCATGCACACCTTCAACTTTGCCGATGCAGCCGAACGTGCGGTGGAGGCGGGCGCTGCGCTACGGGTCGCGGACGAAGCCGAACTGGCGCGGGAACTGCAGAAATTGTTACTGGATCCCGAGTTGCGCCAGCGCATGGGTCAGGCCGGGCTGGAATTTACCCGCCGGCATCAAGGGGCAACCGGGCGCGTGATGGCTTTGCTGCAAGGAGTGCTGCCCCCATCATTAACGACATGATGCGCCGGACTATTTGAATGGAAATGCGATGATCGCCTTCGCAACCCATTTATCCGGGTTCGCACCGAAGCCCCGGCCAATGCCGAAATTGACGTCCAGATTTCCTGTGGCGACATCCATCACGGCGTACAGCGAGTGGCTACGCTGGCCTGCGGGCAGGATCTGGTGCAGCGGGCCGTACTCGCCGTAATACTCGAAACCTGCTTGAATGCCTTCACCCGCGGCGCGAGTGATTTTCAGCGCCGGCTCGAACTGGGGTGCGCGGCTGACGTTGTCGGACAGGCTCAGGTTCAGTATCGGGTTGAAGCTCAGCAGCCAGGTCTCGTCCCGGTAGCCGATGATGGGGCGCAATTCCATGCCCCAGTAGCTCTCCGAAACGCGCCGCGTCGAGTAGCCCACTTCGGTATTCAGCCCCCAGAAAACCCTTTCGCTTTCTGCCCGCGGCGCCATGTATTTCATGCGCAAGCGCAGCCCGTTGTTGTAGAGATTGCCGTCCAGATTGAGCGCAAAGGGGAGATACAAACCTGCTTCCCACGATTTGGTGATGCCATAGGAAAACTCGGGCGTCATCTGCAGCATATGGTGACCGGGCATCTCTCCCTCGTAAGAGGGTTCCTTGGCCCCGGTGATGGCATAATTGACATGCAACTCGAGGCCGAACTCCCCCGGATCGTCCATCTCCTCGGTGTAAACCTGGATCTCGTCCGGCGCGGCCAATACGGTTGTGCTGGCCAAAGAAAAAGTTACGGTGGCGAGCAGGCCACAAGCAAGCGGTAAAAGTTTCAAAACAGAATCTCCTTTCGTCCAGTTGAGAATGATTGTCAACTAGACGAAAGGAGATTGCAAGTTTTTCTGGCAGGATAGCCTGCCAGACACTTAGTTACAGCACGTAGCGCGCCAGATCCTCGCTCTGTGCCAGCTCCTTGAGCCGGCTGTCCACGTAGGCGGCATCGATGGAGATAGTCTCGCCGCTGTGGCGCGCGGCATCGAACGAGGCTTCTTCGAGCAGTTTTTCCATCACCGTGTGCAGACGACGTGCACCGATATTTTCCGTGCGCTCATTTACCTCAAAAGCGATTTCGGCCAGGCGGCGCACGGCATCCGTGCTGAATTCGAGCTTGACACCTTCAGTTTCGAGCAGCGCCTGGTACTGCCGGGTAAGGCAGGCATCGGTACTGGTCAGAATTTGTTCGAAGTCGCTCACGCTCAGGCTGGTAAGCTCGACGCGGATCGGCAGGCGCCCCTGCAGCTCGGGCACAAGGTCGGAGGGCTTGGCGAGGTGGAAAGCGCCGCTGCAGATGAAAAGGATGTGGTCGGTCTTGACCATGCCGTACTTGGTGGTGACTGTGGTGCCTTCCACCAGCGGCAGCAGGTCGCGCTGCACGCCCTGGCGCGACACCTCGGCACCCGAACTTTCCGAACGGCTGGTGATCTTGTCGATCTCGTCGAGGAACACGATGCCGTTCTGCTCCGCGTTATGCACCGCGGCGATCTTCAGCTCCTCGTCGTTGACCAGCTTGAGCGCCTCTTCCTCGCTCAGCAGCTTCATCGCTTCGCGTATCCTGAGCTTGCGGGTTTTGCTGCGGGTGGTGCCCATGTTCTGGAACATGCCCTGGATCTGCGAAGTGAGATCTTCCATGCCGGGCGGGGCGAAGATTTCCATATGCGCCTGGGGCGCGGCGACGTCGATTTCGATCTCCTTGTCGTCCAGTTGGCCCTCGCGCAGCATTTTGCGGAATTTCTGCCGCGTGGCGCCTTCCTTGTCGGCGTCGCCGCCATCACGTGCCGGCGGCAGCAGCGCATCGAGAATGCGCTCTTCGGCGTGCTCCTCGGCGCGGAACTGGACCTTGCGCGTTTCCTGTTCGCGCGTCTGCTTGATGGCGATTTCCACCAGATCGCGGATGATCGAATCCACGTCGCGCCCGACGTAGCCCACCTCAGTAAACTTGGTCGCTTCCACCTTGATGAACGGGGCATTGGCGAGCTTGGCCAGACGGCGCGCGATTTCGGTCTTGCCGACACCGGTCGGGCCGATCATCAGGATGTTCTTGGGCGTGATTTCCTGGCGCAGCGGGTCGGCGACCTGGGAACGGCGCCAGCGGTTGCGCAGCGCGATGGCGACGGCACGCTTGGCCGCGTCCTGGCCGATGATGTGCTTGTCGAGCTCGTGGACGATTTCCTGGGGGGACATTTCGGACATGGCTTTTGCTCGTGAGGGGTTAGGGGTGAGGGGTGAGGGGTAAGGCGTGGGGACGGGGCATTTTCGCCTCACCCCTAACCCCTCACGCCTCACCTCACTTATTCAAGTACTTCAATAATATGATTCTGATTGGTATAGATACACAGATCGGCGGCAATGGTGAGCGATTTCTTCACGATGTCGGCCGGTGCCAGGTCGGTGTGATCGAGCAGCGCGCGCGCTGCGGACTGGGCGTAGGCGCCGCCGCTGCCGATGGCGAGCAGGCCTTCTTCCGGTTCCAGCACGTCGCCGTTGCCGGTGATGATCAGCGAAGATTCGTGGTCGGCAACGGTGAGCATGGCCTCAAGGCGGCGCAGCATGCGGTCGGTGCGCCAGTCCTTGGCGAGTTCCACGGCGGAACGCAGCAGGTGGCCCTGATGCTTTTCCAGCTTGGCTTCGAAGCGTTCGAACAGGGTAAAGGCGTCCGCCGTGCCGCCGGCGAATCCGGCGAGGATTCTGTCGTGGTAGAGGCGGCGCACCTTGCGCGCCGTGGCCTTGACCACGATGTTGCCCAGCGTAACCTGGCCGTCCCCGCCCATGGCGACGCTAGTGCCGCGGCGGACGGAAAGAATGGTGGTGCCGTGATATTGTTCCATGAGACAGATCGAAAGGATAAAAGCTGATTATAGCCCGGATGTTTTATGAATTCGCGTGATGATCGCGCAGGATTTTGCGAGTTGGGCAACAACCCGCCCATCCCTGCGAACCCCATTTGATTGATAGGGAAGCGTTGCGAAGGAGTGGTGTAGTTATTCATACACCCGACCGAGCAAAGTCTTTCATATCAATCAAAAGACCAGCGAGGGCGCGCACAATTCATGAAACACCCGGGCTGATACCGACCGGCAAAGGCTCAGCGCGACTTTTTGCGGATCAGCGTAGCGAATTCGGACATGCCCATCATTAGAAACAGCGCCTGCACCATTTCGTTCGCGTCCAGGATGAATATCTTCTTGCCCGCCTGGGTGAGGTTGATCAGTGCACTCATGAAGTTGCCCACTGCAACGAAGTCCACCCGCGTCACCTCTGCCAGATTGATGCGAACTTCCTGCTTATCCGCTGCATAGTTGGACAGATCCTGCAGTTGCGACTGGCTGGACTCTGAAATCACGCCGCGCATGGCAAAGGACTCGCCGGTTTCGCTTCCCGCCGCAGTCTGATCGGGCGTTTGAGGCTTTGCCTGTGCGGCCACTTGCGCCGGCTTGACCGCCTCCCAGGCCGGGGGGGAGATTTCGAAATTTACCGCGTACTCGATGGCGAGGTCTTCGTATTCCGCTTCCTTGCCCAGCCACTGGTACAGCTCGAACAACAGCAGCCAGGCCAGGCGATCTTCGTTACCATGGCCGTCAGCCGCAATCTGCTTTTTTACCACGTCGATCAGGTGTTCCACGCCTTCGAGCTGGAGCAGCTTGCCCTTCATGCGGCAACTGGACAAGCCTTCCTGCATCAACTTGCAGCCGCTCAGTTCCACGCTGTCGACACCGCGCAAGTCCACCTTTGCACTGTTGGTGCTCTGCGCCAGCAGGCGCAGTTTTTCCAGCTGCGGGCCAAGGGCGAGTTTGCTGTCCAACGTCAGCAGATCTTTCTGCGCCAGGTCGGTTTTCCTGATCGCTGCCGGTGCAGCCGGCATTTTCCAGATCGGTGCGGAACGCTCGAACTTGACCACGAACTGCATCGACAGTTCGTCGAATGCCGGCTTGTTGTTCTGCACCTGATACAGGTCGAACAGCATGAGCCAGGGCTGCATTTCCTTTTTTTCCGGGTAATCTTGCAGATACTGGCTCAATGTTGCCAGCGCCTGATCAGCCATGTTGTTGGCGTAATAAACCGCAGCCTCTTCAACTGCCGATCCCGCTTCCGCGCTGATGCTTTCAAATACGACGATTTCTTCGCCCGGCTGGGAAACCGTAGCCGGCACCGAGGAGGATGAAACCGGCTGGGGCTCGGGCGGTGGCGGAGACGCGGTGGCCGCAGCCGAAGGCGCCGGCTTTTTCGGGACAGGGGCTGCTTCAGCTTGCTTGGACTTACGTAAGAAAGAAAACACGGAATTGTCCTACAAGATGCGTAAATTATCCTACCGAGAGTTTTACATTTTAGGCCGCTTTGCCTTGTTCGCTCAATAGGGGATCACCTGATTTCGGCCCAACCCAGCTTCCGAGCACCCCGAAACCAGCCAGCATCCACACGATGACCGCCCCGGAGGGCAGGTCGCTCCATGCGGAAAGCAGCAGCCCGAGCGCATAGCTTATACCACCCAGCGAATAAGCCAAAGGCATGCGCCAACGCGGCGGGTAATGACGAGTCGCCAGCGCGGGCACGATCAGGCTGGCGAATACCAGGTAGACACCTACCAGCTGCACCGAAGCGGTCACCGCGCAGGCAAACACGGCGTAAAAGCCGAAGCGCCCCAAGTGATCGCGCCAGCGCAGCCACACACCGAGCAAAATTGCTGTGAGCCAGGCTGTCGGCCACAACTGGGCGGGGCTGGCCCACAAGATCTGCCCGACCAGCAGATCCTGCAGTTGCTCCCCGCCGTGCGGATTTCCGGCCAGCAGCAAGGCACCGCCGCTTGCGGCCAGCACAAACACCACGCCGATGAGCGCCTCCTGCACCTCAGGCCAGCGCTTCTCGGTGTAGGTAAACACCGCCGCGCCCAGCAAGGCCGCGCTCACTGCCGAAAGCTGCACCGCCCAGCCCTGCGGCTCGAACCCCAGCCGGTCTGCGGCAATGACGCCCAGCCCGGCGATCTGGGCGATGGCGAGATCGATGAACACGATGCCGCGCGCCAGCACCTGTATTCCCAGCGGAACGTGGGTGGCGAGCACCAGCAGGCCGGCGAGGAAGGCGGGCAGCAGCAGCCCCCACTCCAGGGAGGCGCTCATTTCGCCGCCGCCAGCAAGCGTTGCACGGTATCGTCGAACAGGCCGAACAAGTCCTTGGCCTGTTCCGACCCGCCGACCGTGAACGGCACCACCACGGCGGAAATCTTCGCGCGCTCAGCCAGCCACTCGGATGGACGGCCGTCATTGTAAGCCGCACGCAGGATCATCTTCGCCGGCTGGCGCTGCAGCTGTTCCAGCACTTGCACCAGGTGACCGCTGCTCGGCTCTACGCCAGGCTTGGGCTCCAGCGTCGCGATTTCCTTCAGGCCCAGCCAGTTCTCCAGGTAGGGGAAACCCTTGTGCTGCACCACGATAGCCACGCCCCTGAGCGGCGCAGCTTCTTTCTCCCAGCGCGTCACGGCAAGCTGCCAGCGCCCGCTGAAATTCTGGTAGCGGGCCTGGTACCAGGCGGCGTTGGACGGGTCGGCCTCCGCCATCTGCTTCGCCAGCCCGGCTGCCACCAGGGCGATATTGCGCGGGTCGGTCTGGATATGCGGATTGCCGCCGGGGTGCACGTCGCCGTCGGCGCGGTCGAGGCGGCCAGGCACTTCCAGCATGCGCACGAAACGCGCGGCCTCGAAGTAGCCGGGTTTGCCGGGCTGGATTTTCGGGTTGCCCGATTGCTGCAGCAGG
>JBDKRR010000352.1:0-2652 GCA_039683315.1 Sulfuricella sp. | reverse complement strand
CCCATCCGACAAGCGCCCACACTTATTGGCTGTATTTTTTTAAAGAACGTTTGCTGCTTCGCTTCGTTTACCGCTTCTCGTCTCAGCGAGAGGTGCGCATTATACAGTCACCGTTCGCTACGTCAAGAAGTTTTTTAAGCTTTCTTCCTGCTTCGTCGCGGTGTTCTGCAACGAAGGTGCGCATCTTACAGGGCTTAAATTTTTTGTCAAACCCTTTATTCTCGCACTTCTCGGCGGCTTTCGCTGTTTCGCTTTGCCGTCGAGAGGTGCGCATTATACGGGGCTCTGAACGATGGTCAAGACTTATTTTCAACTTTGTTACTAGGAAACGGGCCGCCTTTGCCAAATCATGTAGTTAGAGCTCTTTCTCTTCCGCGCGAAACTCAAACAAGGCGCACACGCGCGAATTTTCGCTTCCCTACCTGGATTACAAAAGGGTCGCCCCCTTTCAACAAAAGGCCCTTGTCACTCACCTTTTCGCCATTTACCTTGATTCCCCCCTGATCGATCATCCGCATAGCCTCGGATGTGCTGGCAGTGAGGCCCGCCAGCTTGATCGCCTGGGAAATGGACAGGCCATCGTCCACCGTTGGCAGGCTGAATTCCGGCATTTCGTCAGGCACTGCGCCCTGACGGAAGCGTGCCTCGAATTCCGCCAGGGCATTTTCTGCTGCGGTTTTATTATGAAACCGGGTAATGATTTCCTGAGCGAAGCCGACTTTGATATCGCGCGGATTGCGCCCGTCGCTTACATCTTTCTTCCACTGCTCCACAACACTTAGCGGTTCGAAGGACAGCAACTCTATATAACGCCACATCAAATCATCGGAAACAGACATCAGTTTGCCGAACATCTCATTCGGCGGCTCATGTATGCCTATATAGTTACCCAGGGACTGGGACATTTTGTTGACGCCATCCAACCCCTCCTGGATCGGCATGGTCATGACCACCTGCGGGGATTGCCCATAATGTTTCTGAAGTTCACGCCCGACAAGCAGATTAAACTTTTGGTCGGTTCCGCCCAGTTCGACGTCAGCCTTCATGGCAACCGAATCGTAACCCTGGATGAGCGGGTACAGGAACTCATGAATGGCGATCGGCTGTCCGGACGCATAACGCTTGTGAAAATCGTCGCGCTCCAGCATTCGCGCCACCGTATGCTTGGCCGCCAGAGCAATCAGGTCGGCGGCGCTCATTTCTCCCATCCAACTGGAGTTGAACATCACCAGCGTCTTTTCCGGGTCGAGGATTTTGAATATCTGCTGCTCATAGCTCCTTGCGTTCTCAATTACCTGATCGCGTGTCAAAGGCTTTCGTGTCACGTTCTTTCCGGTGGGGTCGCCGATCATCCCGGTAAAGTCGCCGATCAGAAACATCACCTCATGTCCGAGATCCTGAAACTGGCGCAGTTTATTAATAAGCACCGTGTGCCCAAGATGCAGGTCTGGCGCCGTAGGGTCAAACCCCGCCTTGATACGCAAGGGGCGCCCAGTAGCTAGTTTCTCGACCAACTCCTGCTCCAGCAGTAATTCATTGCATCCCCGTTTAATAGCCTGGAGAGCCTCGTTAACATGACTCATTTTATTTACCAATCTGGAAAAAGATTAACTTTCCGCTACCTGGGTTTTTTGTTAAGCTTGCGCGCAACCTTCAACACAAAAACCATATAGGCAACATGCAGAACAACAAAGCAAGTATTTTATCCCAAAAGCTTTTTCAGACCGAACGAAAATTCCCATTGCGCTGGATTGTCGCCCTTTCCGCACTTCCTCTGTTTGGCGTTGTAGCTGCCTTCGGTATCGCTCCTGACACCGACGTCAAACAGATTCCCATACACACGGTGGTCGAGTCCCTGGCATTGCCAAATATCAGCGCACAAACTGCGTCGACCCAGCAATTCTGGCGCGAGGAACGCATAGAGCGCGGCGACACTGTTGCAGACCTGCTTTCCCGCCTCGATGTTAGTAGCCAGGATATCCAGGCATTTCTGAACGAAGCAAAGCACGCCCAAGCGCTGTATCAACTGAAACCGGGGAAGACCATACAGGCACAAACCACTGAGGATGGCGAATTGCTTTCTTTGCGCTACCACTATGGTGGTGACACCGTGCTGCTGGTTGAAAAACAAGGCGATCACTTCAAGACCAGCGAGCAGGCACTTCCCCTGGAACGCCAGGTTGTAATGAAATCAGGCCAGATCAAAAGCTCCCTGTTTGCCGCAACCGATGCAGCCAACATGCCTGACGCCGTTGCCGTGCAGATGGCCGACGTCTTCTCAACAGACATAGACTTCCACCGCGACCTGCAACGCGGCGACAAATTTACCGTCGTGTACGAAGCCTTTTACAACAAGGGCGAGTTGGTCAAAACCGGCCATATTCTGGCTGCAGAATTCATCAATAGCGGCAAAGTTTACCGGGCCGTTTATTTTCAGGGCAACGATGGGCATGGCGGGTATTACACAGCTGATGGTAAAAATCTGCGCAAAGCATTTTTACGTTCGCCGCTGGAGTTTTCACGCATTACTTCTGGCTTCACAACAGCCCGCTATCACCCCATACTTAAAGAGTGGCGTGCACATAAGGGCGTTGATTACGGCGCACCGATCGGCACCCGGGTCAAAGCCACGGCCGATGGTTACGTAGAACT
>JBDKRR010000351.1:0-1792 GCA_039683315.1 Sulfuricella sp. | reverse complement strand
AGCGCATGGGGATGAGCATCCCGCTGCTGATCGGCGGCGCGACCACTTCGCTGGCGCATACCGCGGTCAAGATCGAGCCCAACTACAGCGGCCCGGTGGTCTACGTCAAGGACGCCTCGCGCGGCGTCGGCGTGTGCACCAGCCTCTTGAGCCCCGACCTGCGCGATGCCTATATCGCCAATCTCAAGGCAGAGTACGTCGCTGTGCGCGAACGCCACCAGGAGCGCCAGAGCGCCGGCAAGCGCGTGTCGCTGGCAGCGGCGCGCGCCAACGGACTCAAGACCAATTGGCTCCCCTCGCCCGCAAGCGGGAGAGGGGCGGGGGGAGAGGGATATACGCCCCCGGTCCCGGCCATGCTCGGACTGAAGTCGTTCAAGGATTACCCGCTCGCCGAAATCGCCGCGCGCATCGACTGGACTCCCTTCTTCCAGGCCTGGGAACTGCACGGCCGCTACCCGCGCATCCTGGAAGACGAAGTGGTCGGCTTCGAAGCGAAAAAGCTCTTCGCCGACGCGCAGGCCATGCTGAAAAAAATCATCGACGAGAAATGGCTGGGTGCCAGCGCAGTGATCGGCCTGCTCCCAGCCAACCGGGTAGGCGACGACATCGAGATCTACAGCGACGAGTCGCGCAATAAGATCGTGATGACCTACCACGCCCTGCGCCAACAGACCGAGAAGCCGGCCGGCAAGCCCAATCTGTGCCTTGCGGATTTCATCGCGCCCAAGGACAGCGGCGTGAAGGACTACATCGGCGCCTTTGCGGTCACCGCCGGCATCGGCATCGACGCGCGCGTGGCCGAGTACGAAAAACACCACGACGACTACAGCGCCATCATGCTCAAGGCGCTGGCGGACCGCCTCGCCGAGGCCTTCGCCGAACTGCTGCACCAGCGCGTGCGGCGCGAGTTCTGGGGCTACGCCAGGGACGAAGCCCTGAGCAACGAAGACCTGATCGAGGAAAAATACCGCGGCATCCGCCCCGCACCGGGCTATCCCGCCTGCCCCGAGCACAGCGAAAAAGGCCCATTGTTCGAGCTGCTGCACGCGCCCGAAAACGCCGGCATCACGCTGACCGAGAGCTTCGCCATGCTGCCCACTGCTGCGGTGAGCGGGCTCTATTTCGCGCACCCCGAATCGACTTATTTCGCCGTGTCCAAGATCGACCGGGACCAGGTGGAAGACTATGCGCGGCGCAAGGGCTGGGACCTGGCTACGGCGGAGAAATGGCTGGCGCCGAATCTGGCCTATGCCCCGGACCAGTAAAATACCCTATCATTTACCCCATACATTTTGAAGGATGCGGCGACCATGCTGCTGATGCTCGACAACTACGATTCTTTTACCTACAACCTGGTGCAGTACTTCGGCGAACTGGGCGAAGACGTGCAGGTGTACCGCAACGACGAGATCACCGTGGAACAGGTGGCGGCGCTCAAGCCCGACCATATCGTGATCTCGCCCGGCCCCTGCACGCCCGCCGAAGCGGGGATTTCGGTTCCGCTGATACAGCAATTCGCCGGCAAGGTGCCGCTGCTGGGTGTGTGCCTCGGCCACCAGAGCATCGGACAGGCGTTCGGCGGCAAGATCATCCACGCCAAGCAGCTCATGCACGGCAAAACTTCGCAGATTCACCACAAGGGCGTGGGCGTGTTCAAGGGGCTGCCCAACCCCTTCACCGCCACGCGCTACCACTCTCTGGTGATCGAGCGCGAAAGCATGCCTGACTGCCTGGAAATCACCGCCTGGACAGACGACGGCGAGATCATGGGGGTGCGCCACAAGACCCTGCA
>JBDKRR010000350.1:0-13360 GCA_039683315.1 Sulfuricella sp. | reverse complement strand
TGCTCGCAAAATTTGGCTGGGCGAGGACAGATTTTGCCGGTTTTGCAGGGCAATAGTTATTCTATTGCCCAAAAAAGCGGCGAAATATGGACCGGCCAGGCGAATTTGCAGCCGATTTCCTTTAAGTCCGACAGGCTGCTAGGGCTTGCGCGGCCGTTTAACGAAATGGATGATTTTATCCAGCCGGAAATGCGATTCCTTGCCCGCCCTTTCTGACCGCAGGATCAATTCCTTTTCCACCATCGCGCTGAATGCGACCAGATTCTGCCGCGGATAATCGTCCAGCACGCCGCTGTCCTGGAAGAACCGGGCAATCCACAACGAATCCAGTTCGGTTTCACCCGTTTCCTGGAAATATTCTGTTGCTGCCATCTGCGCGTATTCGCTCAATTTGTGCATGCTTCTCTCCTCGCCGCTGCTGATGAAACACACCCACGTCGCCACGTCATCAATTTTACTTTCATGGGGCCCTGCGTTCTACAAAATAATTGCCAGGCGTCCATCCTGCACCCTGCACCCTGCGGACAAGGAAATGGCGGTAAATCTGCCCGCTCCCGGGCACGGCTGACGCGCAGCAAAATGATTCGCCCGATTACTGCCAGCGCAAAGTAAAAATACAGCCTACACCCTACAGTGTTATCTCAATTCGCCAAGTAGTGTGGCAATGAAGTCCCGATAATGATGAAGGGATATGGTACGCATCGCCGTCGGAGCAAATTCCATGGAGCTTCAATCGATTAGCGCGCCACGAGGCGGCCCATGAAACGGCGCGCGTGGGCCGTCACAGCGCTTCTCGCCGGATTCCTGGGCGCGTGCACCCTCGGCCCCAATTTCCGGGAACCGGACGCGCCGCGCGTTCCCGCCGCCAATCCCTACACACCGGAACCGATGGCTGCCCAGACCGCGAGCGCGCCCGGACCGGGCGGTGCGGCCCAGCGCTTCGTTCCCGGCGACGATATTCCGGCGCAGTGGTGGTCGCTGTTCCACTCCGAACCACTCGACCGGCTGATACGCTCGGCGCTTTGCAATAGTCCTACCCTCGCCTCCGCCCAGGCGGCCTTGCGCCAGGCGCAGGAATCGTACCGCGCCGAGGCCGGCAGCCTGCTTTTCCCTGCCGTAAGCGGCCTGGGTTCCGCGACGCGCGAACGCGGTTCCTTTGGGACGTCGGAGCCCAGCGTGTTCAACCTCTATAACGCATCGGTAAACGTCTCATACAACGTGGATGCCTTCGGCGCCACCCGGCGCGATCTGGAAGCCGTGTGGGCGACGGTGGACTACCAGCGCTTCCAGCTCGAAGCCGCCTATCTCGCGCTGACCGCGAACGTGGTGACCAGCGCCATTCAAGAGGCATCGTTGCGCGCCCAGCTGCAGACTACAAGCGAGGTGCTGGCGTTGCAGGAAAAATCGCTGGCGGTGATCGAAAAGCAGGCCGCCCTCGGCGCCGTGGCGCGCCCGGCCGTGCTGGCCCAGCGCACGCAGGTGGCGCAGACCCGCGCCACCCTGCCGGCGCTGGAGAAAGCCCTGGCACAGACGCATCATCAGCTGGCGGTCTACGCCGGCCGGTTTCCCAGCGAGCCCGGCCTGCCGGAATTCCAGCTCGAATCCCTGCAATTGCCGCAGGAGCTTCCGCTTTCGCTGCCCTCCTCGCTGGTGCGCCAGCGGCCCGACATTCGTGCCAACGAGGCGCTGTGGCACGAGGCCAGCGCACGCATCGGCGTGGCCACGGCCAGCCTGTTTCCGCAACTCAACCTGAGCGGGAGCCTGGGTTTCCAGGCTTTCGAGATCGGCAATCTGTTGTCGAGCAGCGCCAGGATCTGGAGCATCGGCGCCGCGCTGAGCATCCCGATCTTCAACGGCGGCGCGCTGCAGGCGCGGCGGCGCGGCGCAATCGCGGCCTACGAACAGGCCGGAGAGCAATACCGGGCAACGGTTCTGGCGGCCTTCCAGAACGTCGCCGACGTGCTGCGGGCGCTCGATACCGATGCCGCCGCATTGCGTGCGCAAGCGGATGCCGAGGCCGCAGCGCGCGAGTCGCTGGAACTGGTTTCGCGCCAGTATGAAGTGGGCGCAAGCAGCTATCTGGCCTTGCTGGATGCGCAACGGACCCACCAGCAGTCGCGCCTGTCCCTGGTCCAGGCCGAGGCGGCGCGCTATGCCGACACGGCGGCACTGTTCCAGGCCCTGGGGGGCGGATGGTGGAACCGCGCCGACCTGGACGGCAAGGCGGATCGCGCCGCGCAGAACTGACATGGATCTCCAAGTAAAGAAGAATTCACCATGAAAAAACGCATTTTTATCATGCTGGGCGGGGTCTTTCTGTTGGTCGTGGCGCTGGCTTTCGGCAAGTATCTGCGTATCATGCAAGCCATCGCCGCCTCGCCCAAGCCGGCGCCGCCGACGGTCAGCGCTGTCGCGGTGCAGGCGTTCGAATGGCAGCCGCACTTCAGCGCCGTGGGCACGCTCATCCCGGTGCGCGGCGTCGATGTCACGAACGAGATCGCCGGCCTGGTGCGCAACGTCGCATTCGCGTCCGGCCAGGAAGTGAAAGCCGGCGCGCTGCTGGTGGAACTCAACGCCGATGCGGACATCGCCCGCCTGCACACGCTCGAAGCCGCGGCCGATCTTGCCGCCACGGTACTGGCGCGCGACCGCCTGCAGTTCGCCGTGCAAGCCGTCAGCAAGGCGCAAATCGACAGCGACGAGGCCGACCTCCGGGCCAAGCGCGCCGGCGTTGCCGAGCAGGCGGCCATCATCGCCAAGAAGACCATTCGTGCGCCGTTTTCCGGAAAGCTCGGGATTACCGCGGTGAACCCCGGGCAATACCTGAACCCGGGCGACAAGATCGTCACGCTGCAAACCCTGGACCCGATCCACGTCGATTTCAGCCTGCCGCAACAGCAGATCTCCGGCCTGTCCGTCGGCCAGAGCATCACGCTGAGTAACGACGCCTATGTCGGCATGAGCTTTCCCGGCAAAATCAGCGCCATCAATCCGAAGATCGATGCGGCCACGCGCACCGTGCAGGTCGAAGCCACCCTCGCCAACGCCGGACGCCGCCTGCTGCCCGGCATGTTCGCCAAGGTCACGGTCGATGCGGGCGCCAAGGTGCGCTACCTGACACTGCCGCAAACCGCGATCACCTACAACCCCTACGGGGCAACAGTTTTCCTGCTCAAGCCCGGCGCCAAGGACAAGGAGGGCAAGCAGCCGCTGCTGGCGCGCCAGAGCTTCGTCACCACCGGCGCGACGCGCGGCGATCAGGTGGCGATCCTGGCCGGCCTGAAGGCTGGCGACCAGGTGGTCACCAGCGGCCAACTCAAGCTCAAGAACGGCACCGAGGTGCGTGTCGACAACACGGTGAAGCCGGCCGACAACCCCGCGCCGACCCCGCAGGAACAATGAGGCGCCGCGCATGAAATTCACCGACCTCTTCATCCGCCGGCCGGTACTGGCAATGGTCGTAAGCATGCTGATCGTCGTGCTCGGTCTGCGCGCGCTGTTCAGCCTGCCGGTCAACCAGTTCCCGCGCACGCAAAACGCAGTGGTCACGATCACGACCGCCTATTACGGCGCCGACGCGCAGACCGTGGCCGGTTTCATCACCCAGCCGCTGGAGGGGGCCATCGCCCAGGCGCAGGGCATCGACTACCTGTCATCGACCAGCAGCAGCGGGGTCTCGACCATCACCGCGACGCTGCGCCTCAACTACGACGCAAACCGCGCCCTGACTGAAATCAATACCCAGGTCAACTCGGTCAAGAACCAGCTCCCGGTGCAGTCCCAGCAGCCGGTGCTGACGGTCGCGATCGGCCAGACCACCGACGCCATGTATCTCGGCTTTTACAGCAAAACGCTGCCGACCAACAACGTCACCGACTTCCTCGCGCGCATCGTCAAGCCCAAGCTCGATTCGGTCGAAGGCGTGCAGACCGCCGAAATACTGGGCGCCCGGCAATTCGCCTTGCGTGCCTGGCTCGATGCCGACCGACTGGCGGCCCACGGGGTGACCGCAACCGACGTGAGCAACGCGCTCGCCAGCAACAATTTCCTGGCGGCCATTGGCGCCTCCAAGAGCGACATGGTGACCATACCGCTGACCGGCGGCACCGATCTGCATAGCGTGGAGGAATTCAAGAAGCTTGCCGTCAAGCATGAGGGCGACGCCATCGTGCGCCTCGAGGACGTGGCCACGGTGACGCTGGGTTCCGAGAATTACGACTTCAACGTCGCGTTCGGCGGCGTGCGCTCGGTGTTCATCGGCATCAAGGTGGCGCCTCAGGCCAACATCCTCGACGTGGCCAAGCGCGTGCGCGCCGCCTTTCCCGAGCTGCAGGCGCAACTGCCCAACGGCGTGAGCGGCGAGATCGCCTACGATTCGACCGAATTCATCAACACCTCCATCTACGAAGTGGTGAAGACGCTGGTGGAGACCCTGGTCATCGTCACCATCGTGATCTTCCTGTTCCTCGGCAGCTTGCGCGCCGTGCTGGTGCCGGTCATCGCCATGCCGCTGTCGTTGATCGGGGCCTTCTTCGCCATGCTGGCGCTCGGTTTCTCGATCAACCTGCTGACCTTGCTGGCGCTGGTGCTGGCAATCGGGCTGGTGGTCGACGACGCGATCATCGTGGTCGAGAACGTCGACCGCCACATGAAGCAGGGCAAGCAGCCCATGCAGGCGACTCTGCTCGCGGCGCGCGAGCTGGCCAACCCCATTCTCGCGATGACCGTGGTGCTGATCGCGGTATACGTCCCGATCGGCTTCCAGGGCGGCCTGACCGGCGCCCTGTTCACCGAGTTCGCGTTCACGCTGGCCGGTGCCGTGACGGTCTCGGGCGTGGTGGCGCTGACGCTGTCGCCGATGATGTGCTCGCGCTTCTTCCGCCCCGGGCAGGATAGCGGCCGCTTCTCGCAGGCGATCAACCACACCTTCGACAAGGTGCGCGAGGCCTACCGGCGCAGGCTGCACGGCCTGCTGGAAAACTGGCAGGTGCTGATCGTCATGGGCGCGCTGCTCTCCGGCCTGCTGGTCGTGATGTTCAAGATGTCGAACGCCGAGCTGGCACCCGAAGAAGACCAGGGCATCGTGCTGTCCCAGGTCGTCGGCCCGCCGACCGCCACTACCGGCCAGATGCAGACTTACTCCGACCTGGTTTTCAAGGTCTCCCACGCCCTGCCCGAGTACCGCCAGATGTTCCAGATCACCGGCGTGCCGACCCTGAACTCGGGCTTCGGCGGCGTGCTATTCAAACCGTGGGACGAGCGCAGCCGCAGCGCCCAGGAAATCCAGCAGGACTTGCAGGCGAAGTGGGACAACATCGCCGGTGCGCGTGTCGCTGCCTTCCAGTTCCCGGCGCTGCCGGGCGCGTCGGGCCTGCCGGTGCAGTTCGTCATCTCCACCACCGAACCGTTCGAGAACCTCAACGCGGTGGCCGAGCAGGTGCTGGAAAAGGCGCGCGCGTCGGGCAAGTTCTACTTCGTCGACGTCGACCTGAAACTCGACAAGCCGCAGGCCACCGTGGTGATGGACCGCGACAAGATCGCCGCGCTCGGCATGACGCAGCAGGACGTGGGCAGCGCGCTGGGCGCTGCCATGGGCGGCAACTACGTCAACTACTTCTCGATCGCCGGGCGCTCCTACAAGGTGATTCCGCAGGTTCTGCAGGTCGACCGGCTGAACCCCTCCGATGTCCTCGATTTCTACCTCAAGACACCGGGCGCCGGGCTGATCCCGGCCAGCACCGTGGCCAGCATCAAATACGACGTGGTGCCGGAGGCGATCACCCGCTTCCAGCAGCTCAACTCGGCAACCATCGCCGGCGTGCCGGGCGTATCCCAAGGCGAGGTGCTGCAGTTCTTGCGCGACGCCGTCAAGGAAGTGGCGCCCAGCGGCTATTACACCGACTATTCAGGGCAGTCGCGCCAGTTCAACCAGGAGTCGGGCGGCTTCCTGGTCACCATGCTGTTTTCCGTGGTCATCATCTTCCTCGCCCTGGCGGCGCTGTTCGAGAGCTTCCGCGACCCGGTGGTGATCCTGGTGTCCGTGCCGCTCGCCCTGTTCGGCGCCCTGATTTTCATCTTCCTGGGATTCGCATCGGTGAATATCTACACCGAGGTCGGCCTGGTCACGCTGATGGGCCTGATCAGCAAGCACGGCATCCTGATCGTGGAGGTCGCCAACCAGTTGCGCAAGAGCGGCAAGAGCAAGCGCGAGGCCATCGAGGAAGCGGCCAGCATCCGCCTGCGCCCGATCCTCATGACCACGGCCGCGATGGTGTTCGGCGTCGTGCCGCTGGTCATCGCCGCCGGCGCAGGTGCCGGCGGCCGCCACGCCATGGGGTTGGTGATTTTCACCGGCCTGGCGATCGGCACCCTGTTCACCCTGTTCGTCGTGCCAGCCATGTACATCTTCATCGGGGCCGAGCACAAACTTGCCGACGATGAGCAAGCCCTGCCGGAGGGCATATGAGTGTCACAAACGATATTCTCTGGCACAAGGACGCCATCATCTACCAGTTGCACGTGCGCGCCTTCTGCGACAGCAACGGCGACGGCATCGGCGATTTCGCCGGATTGACCCTCAAGCTCGATTACCTGAAGGAGTTGGGCGTCAACACGCTCTGTTTGCTGCCGTTTTACCCCTCCCCCCTGCGCGACGACGGTTACGACATTTCAGATTACCGCTGCGTTCATGCGCAATACGGCACGCTCGCGGACTTTCGGGTGTTCCTGCGCGAGGCCCACAGGCGAGACTTGCGGGTGATTACCGAGCTGGCGCTCAACCACACCTCCGATCAGCATGCGTGGTTCCAGGCAGCGCGCCAGGCGCCGCCGGGCTCGACCAAGCGCAATTACTATGTGTGGAGCGACACGGTCAAGAAATACCAGGGAACCCGCGTCATTTTCAGCGATGCCGAGAAATCCAACTGGGCTTGGGACGAGACGGCGAAGGCGTATTACTGGCATCGCTTCTTCTCCCATCAGCCGGACCTGAATTTCGACAATCCCCACGTGGTCAAGGCAGTGCTGCGCGCCATGCGCTTCTGGTTCGACATGGGGGTGGATGGCATGCGGCTCGATGCCATCCCCTATTTATGCGAGCGCGACGGCACCAACAACGAGAATCTTCCCGAGACGCACGCCATCATCCGGCATATGCGCGCCGAACTGGACCGGCACTACACCGACAAGGTTTTCCTCGCGGAAGCCAACCAGTGGCCGGAGGATGTGCGCGAATATTTCGGCGCCGGCGACGAGTGCCACATGGCCTTCAATTTTCCGCTCATGCCGCGCATTTTCATGGCGGTGGCGCAGGAAGATCACCACCCCATCGTGGAAATCATGGCGCAAATGCCCGAGATTCCCCCCAATTGCCAATGGGCCGTGTTCCTGCGCAATCACGATGAATTGACCCTGGAAATGGTCACCGACCGCGAGCGCGACTACATGTATCACACCTACGCAGTGGACCCGCGCGCGCGCCTCAACCTGGGCATTCGGCGGCGGCTGGCGCCGCTGATGGACGGGGACCGCAACAAGATCGAGCTGATGAACAGCCTGCTGCTGTCCATGTCGGGCTCGCCCATCATTTACTACGGCGATGAGCTTGGCATGGGCGACAACATTTATCTCGGCGACCGCAACGGCGTACGCACGCCGATGCAATGGAGCCCTGACCGCAATGCGGGCTTTTCCCATGCCGATCCACAGCGCCTGTATCTGCCGCCCATCATGGACCCCTTGTATGGCTACGAAGCCGTCAACGTGGAAGCCCAAAGCCGCAATGCCAGCTCGCTGCTCAACTGGATGCGACGCATGATCGCCACGCGCAAAGCGCACAAGTCATTCGGTCGCGGCAGCATCAAATTCCTGCACCTCGGAAACCGCAAGGTTCTCGCCTATCTGCGCGAACATGAGGACGAGCACATCCTGTGCGTGGCCAATCTTTCCAACAGCGCGCAGCCGGTGGAAATGGATCTCGCGGCGTACAAGGGCCGCGTGCCGGTGGAGTTGCTGGGCCGCGCCGCGTTCCCAGCCATCGGCGAACTGCCTTACTTGCTGAGCCTGGCGCCATACGGCTTCTACTGGTTCCGGCTCGCGCTCGATGTGGCAGCCCCCGTCTGGCATGTGGACAAGCTGCCACGCGAGGAACTCCCCGTGCTGGTTCTCCCGGAAGGTCTGCTGAGCGCCCTGATAGCCAGGCCCGCCGGCGAGGTGCACGACGTGCTGACGTACAAGACCCGGATGCAACTGGAGACTGAGGTGCTGCCTGCTTTTCTTGCCGCCCAACGCTGGTTCAGCGCCGCAGGACACACGCTGGAACGTCTGGAACTGCTGCTGGACCACGAATGGAAGGGCGAAGGCGGGAATGGATGGCTGCCGATGCTGGTCAGGGTGAGGTTTCAACCGGGAACGACCCAGACCTATTTCCTGCCCCTGGGCTTGTTGCTGGGAGATGCCGCCGATCAGCAATACCATGCGCTATCGCCGTGGATGCTTTCCAGGGCGCGGCAGCGCGCCCGGGTCGGCATGCTTTACGACGCTTTGGGCGAAGACGCCTTCTGCCGTTTTCTGCTGCGCGCCATGGAAACGGGCAAATCCATTGCCTACGCATCCGGCCAGATGGTGTTTTCCCGGACATCCGCCTTCCCGGAACTGCCCCAGACACTTGATGTGGCGCGCCCCGGACTGGAACAGAGCAACACCACCATCGTTTTCGGCGATGTCCTCATCCTCAAGGTTTACCGGCGCGTGCAGCAAGGCATCAATCCCGAGCTGGAGATGGGGCGATTTCTCACCGAGGCAGTACCCTGCTCCAGTGTGGCGCCCATGGCTGGGAGCCTGGAATACCACGCCAACGATAGCGTCACCGCCATCGCCGTGATGCACCGTTACGTGCCCAATCAGGGCACCTGCTGGGACTACACGCAGGGCTATCTGGACCGCTATTTCCGGCTCTGCATCGATGAGCCCGACCGGGCTGGCGAGCCCGATGCGCACGCGGTTTACCTGGCGCAAATGGATACGCTGGGACGGAGTACCGCTGAATTGCACCGTGCGCTCGCCACGGCATCCGGCGATCCGGCGTTCGACCCCGAGCCCCTGCCGGCAAGCGAGATCGCGGCGTGGGTGGAAAGTATCAGGGCAAATCTCATTGTGGTTCTCGACCAGCTGGTGCTGGCGTTGCCGCACCTGCCAGAGGAGTCGCGGGCCGTTGCCGAGCGCCTTCTCGGCGCGCGCACGCGCGTGCTGGGGCGCGTGGTTTTCCCGTCGTCGGAGCAGGGGCTCCTGTACAAGACCCGCATCCATGGAAATTATCAGCTTGGCCAGATATTGGTCGCCAATAACGATTTCTTCATCACTGATTTCGAGGGCGATCCCACACGGGATCTCGCTGCGCGTCGCGCAAAAATGTCTCCGCTCAAGGACGTTGCGGATATGCGCTATTCGCTCGAGGCCGCCGCAATATTCGCGTTCGGCCGGCACGTTGCCGAGCGCCCCGATCAGCGCGACATGCTGCAAGCCCGTGCGCGCATATGGCAGCGTGCAGCTTCCGCAGCCTTTCTGGGCGGTTATCGGGAAGCGATCGCGGGGTGCGTTTCCTGTATGCCGAGCGCCGCACACGAGCAGGAATTGCTCGCCTTGTTCCAGCTGGAAAAGGCGGTGGAGGAACTGAATGCGGCAATCGACAAGGGGCCGGAATGGCCGGAGTGGTCGGCACTGGCCCTGTACGAGCTGATCGATGCCGATGAAACGCCTGGGGATTAGTTAACGTAAAACTCGCGCAGCGACTTCCTCCCCCCCTCTCCCGCAAGCGGGGGAGGGCTGGGGTGGGGGAAACGGGCATGGCGAGTTTCATGATTCATCGGTTGCACAATTTGCCATGACCGTTAGGCCAAACTTGTCGCGAAAGCTGCGACGAAAAAGGAGCCTGAAATGAAACGAAAACATGCCATGCCTTTCGGAGCCGAGTTCAGCGGCGAGGGTCGGGTACGTTTTCGCCTGTGGGCGCCGACGGCACGCCGGGTCGCCCTCCTCCTCGACGCGCGGACAGCCTTGCCGATGCAGACGGCGGAAGGCGGCTGGTATGAACTGGTGTGCGCTCAGGCACACGCGGGCAGCCGCTACTGCTTTCAAATCGACGACGGTCCCTGCGTGCCCGATCCCGCCTCGCGCTACAACCCGGACGACGTGCATGGCGCAAGCCAGCTGGTGGACCCCGCCGCCTTCGACTGGCAGGATGCAAGCTGGTGCGGCCGGCCATGGGAAGAGGCGGTGATTTACGAATTGCATGTCGGCACGTTCACGCCGCAGGGCACTTTTGCAGCGCTGGAAAGCAAGCTCGACTATCTCGCCGCACTCGGGGTGACAGCCATAGAACTCATGCCGCTGGCGGATTTTCCCGGGCGCCGCGATTGGGGCTACGACGGCACCTTGCTGTTCGCGCCGGAAAGCGTCTACGGCACGCCCGAGGACCTCAAGCGACTGGTGCAAGCCGCCCACGGCCGCGGATTGATGGTGCTGCTGGATGTGGTTTACAACCACTTCGGGCCGGAGGGCAATTACCTGCACCTCTACGCGCCGCAATTCTTCACCGAACGGCACCAGACGCCGTGGGGTGCAGCGATCAATTTCGACGGCGAGAACAGCCGCACGGTGCGCGACTTCTTCATTCACAACGCGCTCTACTGGCTGGAGGAATACCATTTCGACGGCCTGCGGTTGGATGCCGTGCACGCGATCGTCGACGACAGCCGACCGGACATCCTGGAGGAACTGGCGCGGACGGTGCGAGCGACGCTGGGCGCGGAACGCCACATCCACCTCGTGCTGGAAAACGACTGCAACGCCGCCCATTACCTTGCGCGGCGCCCCGCTCTCTACGACGCGCAGTGGAACGACGACGCCCATCATGCCTGCCACGCGCTGCTGACCGGCGAAGGCGACGGCTACTACAGCGACTATGCGGACGAGCCGATCCGCCACCTGGGGCGTTGCCTGACCGAAGGATTCGCCTATCAGGGCGAAGTCTCGCCCTACCGCCAGGGAAAACCGAGGGGCGAACCCAGCGCCCACCTGCCCTCCTCCGCCTTTGTTATTTTTCTGCAAAACCACGATCAGGTCGGCAACCGTGCCATGGGCGAACGCTTGGCGCTGCTGGCCGCGCCCGAGGCGCTGCGCGCCGCCACCATCCTGTTCCTGCTGGCGCCGTCTCCGCCCTTGCTGTTCATGGGCGAGGAATGGAACGCCCGGCAGCCGTTTCCATTTTTCTGCGATTTCGGCCCCGACCTGGCCGCCGCCGTGGCGGCCGGGCGACGCCGCGAATTCGCGCGCTTCGAGCGTTTCCGCGATGCGTCCGCGCGCGCCGCCATCCCCGACCCCGGGGCAGCGCAAACCTTCGCTCTGGCGCGGCTGGACTGGGGCGCCCAGGACCATTCGCCGCACCACGAATGGCTGAGCTTGTACCGCGAGTTGCTGGCGCTGCGGCAGTTTTCTCTGGTCCCGCTGCTGCACGGCACGCGTGGCGACGGCTACCTGGTGCTCGCGCCGCGCGCGCTGCAGGCGCGCTGGAAGCTCGGCGACGGTACCCGGCTGGAAGTCCACGCCAACCTGGGCGCGACGCCGGTCGAACTGGCTGGCCCTCCGGACGGCGAGCCGCTCTATTGCGCTGCGGCGCATGGCCGGCAGCTGGCATGCGGCGAGTTGCCGGCCTTTGCCGTAGCGTGGCACCTGGGTGGCGACGATGGACGCGCGTAAGCCGCTGGCGCGGCTAAGCGCCATGGTGGGGATATTGCCGGAATACTTCGACGTGCGGGGTCGGCGCCACGCGACGCCGGCGGCAACCCGACGCGCCCTGCTCACTGCCATGGGGATCGATGTCTCCACGCCGGAACGCATCGCTGCCGCAATCGCGGAGCGCGAACTTCGCCCCTGGCGGCGCGCGCTTGAGCCGGTGGCGGTGGTTGCGGCGCGCGCACCTTGGGTGAGACTGGCCCTGCCTGATGCGCGCAACCGTGAAGAACTGGAGTGGCATCTGACCCTGGAAGACGGCAGTGAACACCGCGCCCGGTTTCGTCCGGCGGAATTGGCACCGCTGGAGACCGGGCAGATCGATGGCACGGGATACACGGCTTGGCAGCTTGAACTGGGCTCAAACATCGTGCCCGGCTACCACCGCCTGGCGGTGGCGGGCGCCGACGGTGAGTTTGCCGCGCAAACGCTAATCGTCGCGCCCGGCGCATGTTATCTGCCTGCGGCGGTGGCCGATTCCGGGCGTATCTGGGGACCGGCCGTCCAGCTGTATGCGGTACGTTCCGAACGCAACTGGGGCATAGGAGACTTCACCGACCTGCGCGTGCTGCTGGATCACTGGGCGGGACAAGGCGCCGACATCGTGGGAATCAATCCCGTGCACGCGTTGTTTCCGCACAACCCGGAACACGCCAGTCCATATAGTGCTTCGAGCCGGCTGTTCCTCAACGTGCTGTACCTGGACGTGGAGGCCATCGCCGATTTTCACGAGAGCGATGCGGCGCGCGCCATGCTGCGCGCGCCGGAATTCCAGATGCGCCTGGACGGACTGAGGGCGACGGACATGGTGGATTACGCTGGTGTTGCGGCACTCAAGCTGCCGATGCTGGAAATGCTCTACCAGCATTTCCGCGAGTGGCATCTCGGCCCCGGAAGCGAGCGCGCGAAGGCGTTTCGCGCCTACCAGGCGCGAGAGGGCGAGCGGCTTCATCGGCAGGCGTTATTCGAAGCGCTGCAGGAGCATTTTCACAACCAGGATCCCGCCATCTGGGGTTGGCCGGCGTGGCCGGAGCCCTTCCGTCATCCCGAAGCGCCCGAAGTGCGCGGGTTCGAGGCCGAAATGCAGGGGCGCATCGACTTCTTCGCCTACCTGCAATGGCAGTCCGACCTGCAGCTCGGCGCGGTGGGTTGGCGTTCGCTGGAACTGGGGCTCGGCGTGGGCCTGTATCTCGACCTGGCGGTATCGGTGGACGGCGGGGGCGCAGAGGCTTGGGCCAATCAAGAGTTCTATGCCATCGGCGCAGGTGTGGGCGCACCGCCGGATCTCTTCAATCAGAACGGCCAGGATTGGGGGCTGCCGCCCTTCGTGCCGGAGCGCCTGCGCGAGGCCGGGTATGCGCCCTTCATCGCCACCTTGCGGCACAGCATGCAGCACGCGGGTGCATTGCGCCTGGACCATGTCATGGGTCTGATGCGCCAGTACTGGGTGCCGTCCGGTGCTTCGCCCGCCCAGGGCGCCTATGTGCGTTATCCCTTCGCGGACCTGCTCGGCATTCTGGCGCTGGAAAGCCAGCGTAATCGCTGCATGGTGGTCGGCGAGGATCTCGGCACG
>JBDKRR010000349.1:0-3410 GCA_039683315.1 Sulfuricella sp. | reverse complement strand
CTGTTTGGGCGTTAATTCAGATGGTTAGTAAGCAAGAGAATGCGTTTATAACTTTATAAAAATAATTAAATGTGCAGGGCTGGGCAATTGCAATACCCTTGTTGCCATTAGGTAAAACAAGATAGTTTTATCCACAATCTTTCAACACTCAAATAAACGGAGAATGACAATGCGAATGATTCTGCTGGGCGGCCCTGGAGCCGGCAAGGGCACACAAGCCAATTACATCAAGGAAAAATTCGGTATTCCGCAAATTTCCACTGGTGACATGCTGCGCGCCCACGTCAAGGCCGGCAGCGAATTGGGCGTGGCCGCCAAGAAGATCATGGATGCGGGCGGCCTGGTGTCGGACGACATCATCATCGGTATGGTGAAAGAGCGCCTCACTCAGGACGACTGCAAGAACGGCTACCTGTTCGACGGCTTCCCGCGCACCATTCCCCAGGCTGAGGCGATGAAAGCTGCCGGCGTGCCGATCGACTACGTGGTCGAAATCGACGTGGCCGACGAAGAAATCGTCAAGCGCATGTCCGGCCGCCGCGTGCACGTGGCTTCCGGCCGCACCTACCATGTGGTGTTCAACGCGCCCAAGGTCGCCGGCAAGGATGACGTGACCGGTGAAGACCTGATCCAGCGCGACGACGACAAGGAAGAAACAGTCAAGAAGCGTCTCGACATCTATCATGCGCAAACTGAACCGCTGGTCAAGTATTACGCCGACTGGGCCGCATCCGGCGTCGCTGGTGCACCCAAGTGCGTGAAAATCGCCGGCGTAGGCAAAGTGGAACAAATCCGCGATGCCGTTTTTGCCGCATTGAAATAAATCGAATTGGCTGCGATGAAGAGGGCAAGCGTTCCGGATATCACCAGCACCGAGCTCTGGGTCGTGGAAACCGCGATCAAGGAGCGCTGGGGCGCAGGCGTGATCGAAGTGCAAGTAGCGGATTCCGATATCCGCCTCGAGCCTACCGACCGCGAAATGACGTCCTGCCCGACCCTGTACTGGACCGATGGCACGGCGCACTTCGTGATTTTCAAAGTGGGCGATGGACTTTACCGCAGCCAGTTTTTCTATTCCAAGAGGGAACAGTACGGCACCGGCCGCCGCGAGTATGACGATCTGGCCGAGTGCGTGTCACTGTTGCTGAAAATGGAGGCGGACCACCGCAGCACGCGGCCCGCCGACAACTAAAAATAATCTGGAGGATGTAATGGCGAAGAAGAATGCCTTTTATGCTCAATCCGGCGGCGTCACCGCCGTCATCAATGCTTCCGCCTGCGGCGTGATCGAAACCGCGCGCAAGAACAAAGACGTGATCGGCAAGGTCTATGCCGGCCGTAACGGCATCATCGGCGCCCTGACCGAAGACCTGATCGACACCAGCAAGGAATCCGCCGAGGCGATCGCCGCCCTGCGCCACACGCCTTCCGGCGCCTTCGGTTCCTGCCGCTTCAAGCTCAAGAGCCTGGAAGCCAACAAGCGCGAATACGAGCGCCTGATCGAAGTGTTCAAGGCACACAACATCGGTTACTTCTTCTACAACGGCGGCGGCGATTCCGCTGACACCTGCTTCAAGGTTTCCCAGTTGTCCGAAGCCATGGGCTACCCGATCCAGGCGATCCACGTGCCCAAGACCGTGGACAACGACCTGCCGATCACCGACTGCTGTCCGGGCTTCGGCTCGGTGGCCAAGTACATCGCCGTGTCCACCCTCGAAGCATCGTTCGACGTCAAATCCATGGCCAAGACTTCCACCAAGATTTTCGTGGTCGAGGTGATGGGGCGCCATGCCGGCTGGATCGCCGCTGCCGGCGGCCTGGTGGCCGATCAGGGCATTCCGGTGGTGATCCTGTTCCCGGAAGTGGAGTTTGACCAGGTGAAATTCCTCGCCAAGGTGGACGAGAACGTCAAGAAACACGGCTTCTGCACTATCGTGGTGTCGGAAGGTTGCCATTATTCGGACGGCAAGTTCCTCGCCGAGCAGGGCACGCGCGACGCGTTCGGCCATGCCCAGCTGGGTGGTGCGGCACCGGTGGTGGCCAACATGATCAAGGACGCGCTGGGCTACAAGTTCCACTGGGCAGTCGCAGATTACCTGCAACGCGCCGCGCGCCACATCGCTTCCAAGACCGACGTGAAACAGGCCTACCAGCTCGGCAAGGCCGCGGTGGAACTAGCGGTCAAGGGACGCAACTCGGTCATGCCGACGGTGCACCGTATTTCCGACGAGCCATACAAGTACAAGATCGGCGTCGCCGACCTCAAGGATGTGGCCAACGTCGAGAAATTCATGCCCAAGGACTTCATCACCAAGGACGGTTTCGGCATCACGGAAAAATGCCGTCGCTATTTGGCACCGTTGATTCAGGGCGAGGACTATCCGCCTTACAAGAACGGCCTGCCCGATTATGTGACGCTCAAGAACGTGGCTGTGGCGAAGAAGCTGCCCGAGTTCAAGCTGTAACGATTGATCATGACGCTTGACCGGGCACGGGAGCTTTTGGCAGTGCAGGTGAGTTTTGGCAGCGGTTACAACGCCAATTCCGCCAAGCTGCTGTTGTCCGAGGTGCAAAAAGAATACGGTCAGGCGGTTGTGGATCAACTGATAAAAGAGATGCAACTGGAGCAGGTGTTCGGGTTTGAACCGGGCACCCGCTTCGAAAACGGAATTGCACTGAAAAACTGAGAACTGAAGCTGAGAACTGAAATTTGTTCGGAACATTGAACGCATCACTTGCTAAATAACAAGAGCATGGTTTTACCGCGGCGGAAACTGCCGGGGGCTTCAACGGGGGCGTAGGGCCAGCCCGGATTGGCCTGGTATAACAGCAAGAAGGGATGGTGTCATCATGTCAGTCGGTCTTTTGTTTGCGCTAATTTGTGCGGGTGTGGCGCTCCTGTATGGAGCATTCTCGATTAAATGGATTCTCGGTCTGCCGACCGGAAATGACCGCATGCGGGAAATTGCCGCAGCGGTGCAGGAGGGCGCACAGGCCTACCTGAACCGGCAGTACACGACGATCGGTATCGTTGGCGTGATTCTCCTGGTGGCCATTTTTGTGGCTCTCGGCTGGCAAACCGCCGTCGGCTTTGCCCTCGGTGCGATTCTTTCTGGCCTGACCGGTTATATCGGCATGAACGTCTCGGTGCGCGCCAACGTGCGTACCGCCGAGGCAGCCAAGGACGGCATCAACGCCGCACTGAACGTGGCCTTCAAGGGCGGCGCGATCACCGGCTTGCTGGTGGTGGGCCTGGGTCTGCTGGGCGTGGCGGGTTACTATGCCTTCCTGACCCTCGGCATCGGCGCCAGCGCCACTGAGGCAACTCACTCGCTGGTGGGTCTGGCCTTCGGCAGCTCGCTGATCTCTATCTTCGCCCGTCTTGGCGGTGGCATCTTCACCAAGGGTGC
>JBDKRR010000348.1:0-13220 GCA_039683315.1 Sulfuricella sp. | reverse complement strand
GCAGTATATGGTCATGGGCGTAGTGGTGATGGCTTTGCTGCTGCCGCTGCTCATGGCCTACTGGTTTGCCCCGGCGCTGGTGCTGTTCGACGGCCTGCCTGCCAAGCAGGCGATGAAACTCAGTTTTGCCGCCTGTCTGCGCAATGTCTTGCCCTTTACGCTGTATGGGGTGGTCGGCTTGGTGCTCTTCGTGCTCGGCTCGATTCCGCTCGGCCTCGGTCTGCTGGCCGTTATTCCTGTGCTGTTCGCGACTTCCATCTACACGGCGTACCGCGATATTTTCGTGGCGGTAAGCGAGGAAAATTAAGCCGGATTATCCGGGTTACGAAGCCTCCAGCTTGGCGTACTCCAGCGCCAGCCATTTCACCCCGGCGTGGCTGAAGCTCACCTGCACCCGCGCATCCGCGCCGCGCCCCTCGCTGTTGATGATGATGCCCGGTCCGAACTTGGGGTGAGATACCGCCTGGCCGATATGCCAGCCCGATGCGCCGGTCGCAGCGCTGTTCGCTGTCGGCTGCTGCACGGGTTGCGTCGCCCCGCTGTGGTTGATGCGTTTGAGCAATTGCGGCGGCAGTTCTTCGAGGAAGCGTGAGGCGATGCCGTAGCGCAGCTGTCCGTGCAGCATGCGGCTGTCGGCAAAACTGATGTATAGCCGCCGCCTTGCGCGGGTGATGGCGACGTACATCAGGCGCCGCTCCTCTTCCACGCCGTCGCGCTCCTTGGCGGCATTCTCGTGCGGGAACAGCCCTTCTTCCAAACCGCTGATGAACACTGCGTGGAACTCCAGTCCCTTGGCGGCATGCACGGTCATCAGCTGCAGCGCTTCCTGCCCCGCCTCCGCCTGGTGTTCGCCGGCTTCGAGCGAGGCGTGAGTCAGGAATGCGGTGAGTGCGTCGGGCGTCCCATCCACGTCTTCTGCCGAGTGTTCGAGTTCGAAGCCGGCCGCGGCGTTGATCAGTTCGTTGAGGTTTTCCAGGCGGTCGGCGCCCTCCTTCTCGCTTTTGTAATGTGCGACCAGGCCGCTGTGGTCCAGCATGTGCTCGACCTGCTCAGGCAGAGGCAGCGCCGCGCATGTTTCGCGCATGCTTTCGATCAACGCGGTGAACGCGCTGATGGTGGCGCCGGCCTTGCCGCTCATCCGCTTGAGCTGCGCCGCCTGCCACAGGCTGACGCCTTCGCTGCGGGCGATCTCCTGCAAGGACTCGAGGCTGCGTGCGCCGATGCCGCGAGTAGGAAAATTGATCACCCTGAGCAGCGCGCCGTCGTCGTTCGAATTGCCGATCAGGCGCAGGTAAGCCAGCGCGTGCTTGATTTCCTGGCGTTCGAAGAAGCGCAGCCCGCCGTAGACGCGGTACGGCACCGCGGCGTTGAACAGGGCGTGTTCCAGCACGCGCGACTGCGCGTTGGAGCGGTACAGCAAGGCAATGCCGGAGAGCGGAACGCCTTCGCGCTGCAAGGCTTTCACTTCGTCCACGATGAAGCTGGCCTCCTCGTAGTCGGAGTGGGCCTCGAAAACGCGAATCGGCTCGCCCGAGCCCTCCGCCGTCCACAGATTCTTGCCCAGGCGGCTCTGGTTGTGGCGGATCAGCGCGTTGGCAGCGTCGAGGATGTTGCCGTGCGAGCGGTAGTTCTGCTCCAGGCGAATCACCTTTTCTACCTGGAAGTCGCGCTCGAAATCGGCCATGTTGCCCACGCGTGCGCCGCGGAAGGCGTAGATCGACTGGTCGTCGTCGCCTACTGCGAACACCGCGGCTTGTTCCCCTGCCAGCAGCTTGAGCCACTGGTACTGCAAATGGTTGGTGTCCTGGAATTCGTCCACCAGGACATGGCGGAAGCGGCTCTGGTAGTGCTGGCGCAAGGCAGTTTCGCGCTGCAGCAGCTCGTAGCAGCGCAGCAGTAGTTCGGCGAAGTCGACCACCCCTTCGCGCTGGCACTGCTCGTCGTAGGCAGCATAGAGTTCGCGCTGCTTGCGCGAATAGGGGTCGAAGGCCTCGACCATGTGGGCGCGCAGCCCCTCTTCCTTGCAGCCGTTGATGAAATGCTGCAGTTGCTTGGGGGGATATTTCTCGTCGTCCACGTTGAGCGCCTTGAGCAAACGCTTGATGGCGCCCAGCTGATCGGCGGAGTCGAGGATCTGGAACAGGGCCGGCAAGCCGGCTTCGCGGTGGTGCGCGCGCAGCATGCGGTTGGCCAGGCCGTGAAAGGTGCCGATCCACATGCCGCGCGTGTTGATCGGCAGCAGCGCCGCGAGGCGCGCGAGCATTTCCTTGGCAGCCTTGTTGGTGAAGGTGACGGCGAAGATGCCGTTGGGGCTGGCTTGGCCGGACTGGATCAGGTGCGCGATGCGGGTGGTGAGCACCCGTGTCTTGCCGCTGCCGGCGCCGGCGAGAATCAGCGCCGATTCATGAGGCAGGGTAACGGCGGCGAGCTGTTCCGGGTTGAGTCCGCGTAGCAAGGGTGTGGTCATGGTTTCGCCAAATAATAAGGCCGGGAAATTCCCGGCCTTGTATACATTCCCGCGTGGCTTTTCAGTTGCGCGAGATTAAGCTTTCTTCTTGTTCTCGATCAGGCCATGGATGAGCGGGGAAAGAATTACTTCCATCGCGAAACCCATCTTGCCGCCGGGCACCACGATGGTGTTGGGGCGCGACATGAACGAATCGTGAATCATCCGCAGGTAATAGGGGAAGTCCACACCCTTGGGGTCGCGGAAGCGGATCACCACGAAGCTCTCGTCAGGCGTCGGGATGTCGCGCGCGATGACGGGGTTGGAGGTGTCCACCGTCGGCACGCGCTGGAAGTTGACGCAGGTGCGCGAGAACTGGGGCGTGATGTAGTTCACGTAGTCGGGCATGCGGCGCAGGATGGTGTGCACCGTGGCTTCCGCCGAGTAGCCGCGCTCTTTGGCGTCGCGGTGAATTTTCTGGATCCACTCCAGGTTGACGATCGGCACCACGCCCACGCCCAGGTCCACGTGTTTGGCGGCGTCGACGTTACCGTTCTGGACCAGGCCATGCAGGCCTTCGTAAAACAGCAGGTCGGTGCCCTTTGGAATGTCTTCCCACGGCGTGAATTCGCCGGCCTTCAGCTTGGTGCCGAGGCGACCGTTCTGGTCCGCGGCTTCGGCATCGGAGTGAATGTAGTAACGCTTCTTGCAGGTGCCGGTCTTGCCGTAGGTCTTGAACATTTCCTCGATCTTGTCGAAGTGGTTGGCTTCAGGACCGAAATGGCTGAAATGCTGGTTCCCGGCTTCTTCTGCTTTTTTCGAGGCTTCCTTGAACTCCACGCGTCCGAGTGAGTGCATGCTGTCGCCTTCTACCACGCCTGCCGTGATTTCTTCGCGGCGGAAAATGTGCTCGAACGCGACTTTGACGGTGGTGGTGCCTGCGCCCGACGAACCGGTTACGGCGACGACTGGGTGTTTCTTGGACATGGTTTGGAATCCCCGAAAATAATTGATCTCGAATGCTCAAGTATAATCGCGACATGGCTGTCTTGTCACTATGCCCACGCGATGCTTAACACTATCCCGGGCGGAGATGGGCTGACGATTTCAGCGTATAATCATCAGCTTTTCTGTCGGCTATTTTTCAAGAATCATGGAAAACCTTTATAACCCTGCCGAAGTCGAGCAGCGGGCACAGCAGCACTGGGATGCGACCCAGACGTTCAAGGCCGAGGAAATCCCCGGCAAACCCAAGTACTACTGCCTGTCGATGTTCCCCTACCCTTCCGGCAAGCTGCACATGGGCCACGTGCGCAACTACACCATCGGCGATGTGCTGTCGCGCTATCACCGCTTTCAGGGCTACAACGTGATGCAGCCCATGGGCTGGGACGCCTTCGGTCTGCCCGCGGAGAACGCGGCCATCGCCAACAAGGTGGCGCCTGCCGCCTGGACCTATTCCAACATCGACTACATGCGCGGCCAGTTGCAAAGCTTGGGCCTGGCGATCGACTGGACGCGCGAACTCGCGACCTGCAAGCCGGACTATTACCGTTGGGAGCAGTGGCTGTTCACCAAGCTGTTCGAAAAGGGCCTGATCTACAAGAAAACCGCTGCGGTTAACTGGGATCCGGTGGACTGCACTGTGCTGGCCAACGAGCAGGTGATCGACGGGCGCGGCTGGCGCAGCGGCGCGCTGGTGGAAAAGCGCGACATCCCGATGTATTTCATGCGCATCACCGCCTACGCCGACGAGCTGCTGAGCGAACTCGACAATCTGTCCGGCTGGCCGGAGCAGGTGCGCACCATGCAGAAGAACTGGATCGGCAGAAGCTACGGCGTGCGCTTCGCCTTCCCCTACGAGCTGGACGGCAAGCAGGAAAAGCTCTGGGTTTACACCACCCGCGCCGACACCATCATGGGCGTGACTTTCTGCGCTGTGGCCGCCGAGCATCCGCTGGCCGCCCATGCCGCGCAGAACAATCCCGCGCTGGCCGTCTTCATCGAAGAATGCAGGCATGGCGGCGTGGCCGAGGCCGACCTCGCCACCATGGAAAAGAGGGGCATGGCGACGGGTATTGAAGTCACCCATCCGCTCACCGGCGCGCAGGTCCCGGTGTGGGTCGGCAACTACGTGCTGATGAGCTACGGCGAGGGCGCGGTGATGGCGGTGCCGGCCCACGACGAGCGCGATTTCCACTTCGCACAGAAATACGACTTGCCGATCAAGCAGGCGATCCAGGTCGGGGAAGAAAGCTTTTCCACCGATACTTGGCAGGAGTGGTACGGCGACAAGGAAAAAGGCGTCTGCATCCATTCCGGCAAGTACGACGGCCTGAATTACGAGCAGGCGGTGGACGCCATCGCCGCCGACCTGAAGGCCAGGGCGCTCGGCGACAAGCAGGTGCAGTTCCGCCTGCGCGACTGGGGCATCTCGCGCCAGCGCTACTGGGGCTGCCCGATCCCCATCATCCATTGCGCGTGCTGCGGCGACGTGCCGGTGCCGGAAAAGGACCTGCCGGTAGTGTTGCCGGAAGATGTGACCATCGACATCGGTTCACCGATCAAGAAAATGCCGTCCTTTTACCAAACCACCTGCCCCAAGTGCGGCGGCAAGGCGGAGCGCGAGACCGACACCATGGACACTTTCGTCGAGTCGTCGTGGTATTACGCCCGCTTCGCCAGCGCCGGGCAGGACCAGGCCATGCTCGACGCGCGCGCCAATTACTGGCTGCCGGTGGACCAGTACATCGGCGGCATCGAGCACGCCATCCTGCATCTGCTGTACGCGCGTTTCTTCAACAAGCTGATGCGCGACGTCGGGCTGGTGGAGTGCTCGGAGCCGTTCACCAGGCTTCTGACCCAGGGCATGGTGCTGAAGGACGGCACCAAGATGTCCAAGTCCAAGGGCAACACGGTAGACCCACAGGCGCTGATCGACCAGTACGGCGCCGACACGGCGCGCCTGTTCATGATGTTTGCCGCGCCGCCGGAGCAGAGCCTGGAATGGTCGGACGCCGGCGTGGAGGGCGCGTTCCGTTTCCTCAAGCGGCTGTGGAAGGCGGTCCACGAACACGTCGAGACTGGCGTGGTCGAGGCCTACGCGGGCGGCGCGTTGTCTGCCGAGCAAAAGGCGCTGCGCTTCCAGTTGCACGCCACCATCCAGAAAGTGAGCGATGACTACGGCCGCCGCCAGCAGTTCAACACCGCCATCGCTGCGGTGATGGAACTGATGAACGCGCTGGCTAAGGTCGACGACGCCAGCCCGGTCGGCCGCGCGGTGCAGCAGGAGGCGCTGGAGGCGGCGGTGCTGCTGCTCGCGCCCATCGTGCCGCATATCTGCCAGACCCTGTGGGCGGCATTGAAGCCGGGTGCGGACCTGTTGCAGGCCGCCTGGCCGGTCGTGGACGCAGCCGCGCTGGTGCAGGACGAAATCGAACTGATGCTGCAGGTCAACGGCAAGCTGCGCGGCAATATGAAAGTCGCCAAGTCAGCGGGGAAAGACGAGATCGAGAAGTTAGCGCTTGCCAACCCCGCCGTGCTTAAGTTCATCGAGGGGCAGGCCGTGAAAAAAGTGGTGGTTGTCCCCGGCCGTCTGGTCAACGTGGTGGTGTAAAACACATGAAAAAAATCTTCCTGCTGGCTTTGGTCCTGACGCTGAGCGCCTGCGGCTTTCAGTTGCGCGGTGCGGCGCAGTTGCCCTTCAAGACGCTTTACGTCGAGGGTGGAGGCAGTGCCCTGGGCGTCGATTTGCAACGCGCGCTACGCTACGGCAGCAATGTGCAGCTCGTCGAAACCGCCAAGGAGGCACAGGCCGTATTGCAGGTGCTGGGCGAAAGTCGGGAAAAGCGGATTCTTTCGATCGGCTCGAATGGCCGGGTGAGCGAATACGTGCTGTTCTATCGCCTTTCTTTCCGGCTGCATGACGGCAAGGGCAAGGAATTGCTGCCCGCCCAGCCGCTCGAGCTGAAGCGTGACATTTCCTTCAACGACGCCCAGGTGCTGGCGAAGGAACAGGAGGAGGCGATGTTGTACCGGGACATGCAGGGCGATGCGGTGCAGCAGATCATCCGACGCCTCAACGCGGTCAAGATTTAGAACCTGAATGGCGTGATGAGTAATGAGTGATGGTCGAAGGTTTTCATTACCCATCCCTCATCACCCATTACCCTATGGCTTACATCATTGGGTCAGTAAGAGACTAAACCATGCGCCTCAAGCCGGAACAGCTTGATCAACATTTAGCCAAGGGGCTGCAGCCGCTGTACCTGGTGTTCGGCGATGAGCCGCTGCTGGCCCAGGAAGCGGCGGATGCGATCCGCGCCAAGGCGCGTCAGGAAGGCTGCGCCGAGCGCGAAGTGTTCACGGTGGAGCGCGGCTTCAACTGGCAGAACCTGTTGACCAGCGGCAACAGCATGTCCCTGTTCGCTTCCCGCCGCCTGGTGGAAATCCGCATCCCGTCGGGCAAGCCGGGCAACGACGGCAGCCAGGCGTTGCAGGAGTATTGCGCGCGGTTGCCCGCCGATACCGTGACCCTGGTGATATGCCCCAAGCTGGACAAGACGGCGCAGGCGGGGAAATGGTTCAAGGCCATGGAGCAGGCCGGCGTGGCGGTGGGGGTGTTCCCGGTCGAGCGCGCCCAGTTGCCGGCGTGGATCGGGGCGCGGCTGGCGCGGCAGAACCAGCGCGCCGATTCGGCCACGCTGCAGCTGCTCGCCGACCAGGTGGAAGGCAATCTGCTGGCGGCGTTCCAGGAGGTGCAGAAGCTGGCCTTGCTGTTTCCCGCCGGCATGCTGAGCTTCGAGCAGGTCAAGGAATCGGTCGCCGACGTGGCGCGCTTCGATGTATTCAAACTCGGGGATGCGCTGCTGGCGGGCGATGTGGCCCGGGTAAGCCGGGTGCTCGACGTGCTGCGCGGCGAAGGGGAAGACCCGGTGCTGATCCTGTGGGCATTGACGCGCGAAATCCGCACCCTCGCCAAGCTGAGAGGCGGCATGCGGCGCGGCGGTAGCCTGCCCCAGCTGATGCGCGACGCCTGGATATGGGAGGCGCGGCAGCGGCTGGTGGAGCAGGCGGTGAAGCGTACCAGCGAGGCGCGTCTGCTGCAGGGGCTGAATCGGGCGGCCGGGATTGACCGCATGATCAAGGGCCTGGCGAAAGGCGATGTGTGGGACGAGCTGTTGCAGCTCGGGCTGACGACGGCCAAGGCATAAACGCGGTCAACCACGGAGGGCACGGAGTACACGGAGAAAGGCCATGGGGCCAAATAGTCAGCCAACTCCGTGCCCTCCGTGTTCTCCGTGGTTCAATACTTTATCGGGGTAGTAAATAAAGAGGACAAGGATATGGACGTCAAAGCATACATGCACAACCTCGGCCAGCAGGCGCGGGCGGCTTCGCGCGCCATGGCCAAGGCCGATACCAACGCCAAGAACATGGCGCTGACCATGATGGCACGTGCCATCCAGCGCGACAGCGCCAAGCTGTTGGAAGCCAATGCCAGGGATCTGGCCGCCGCGAAAGCCGCCGGGCTGGACGCGGCCATGCTCGACCGGCTCGCCCTGACGGAAAAAGGCGTGGCGGGGATGGCCGAAGGCCTGCTGCAGATCGCGGCATTGCCCGACCCGGTGGGCGAAATCACCGGCCTGAATTATCGCCCTTCCGGCATCCAGGTGGGCAAGATGCGCGTGCCGCTGGGGGTGATCGGCATCATCTACGAAGCGCGCCCCAACGTGACGGCGGACGCTGCCGGCCTGTGCCTCAAATCCGGCAACGCCTCGATCCTGCGCGGCGGTTCGGAAGCGATCCATTCCAACCAGGCGATCGCCGCCTGCGTGCGCGAGGGGCTGGCCGCCGCCGGTTTGCCGGAAACGGCGGTGCAGGTGATCGAGACCACCGACCGCGCCGCAGTGGGAGAGCTCATCACCATGCGCGAGTTCGTCGACGTGATCGTACCGCGCGGCGGCAAGGGGCTGATCGAACGCCTCATCGCCGAGGCTCGCATCCCGGTGATCAAGCACCTGCACGGCGTGTGCCACGGTTACATCGACGACAAGGCCGACCTCGCCAAGGCGGTGAAGATTGCCGACAACGCCAAGACCAGCCGCTACGGCACCTGCAACACCATGGAGACCCTGCTGGTGGCGCAAGGCGTGGCCAGCCAGGTGCTGCCGCCGCTGTGCAAGATATACCAGGACAAAGGCGTGGAACTGCGCGGCTGCGCTGCCTCCCGCGCCATCGTGCCGGCCATGAAGGAAGCCACGGAGGAAGACTGGCATACCGAATACCTCGCACCGATCCTCTCGGTGCGCGTGGTGGCCGACCTGGATGCGGCGATCGAGCATATCAACACCTACAGCTCCCAGCACACCGAGTCCATCGTCACGGAAGATTACACGCGCGCCCGGCGGTTCCTGCGCGAGGTGGACTCCAGCTCTGTGATGGTGAACGCTTCCACCCGCTTCGCCGACGGCTTTGAATATGGCCTCGGCGCGGAGATCGGCATTTCCACCGACAAGATCCACGCGCGCGGCCCGGTGGGCCTGGAGGGGCTGACCTCGCAGAAATTCATCGTGCTGGGTGACGGCCACGTGCGGGGATAAAACCGTGAATGGGGAGGGGTGAGGGGTGAGGGGTAAAGGCGCGGTTGCTTCAAGCGTGCGGCCGGTCGGCATCCTCGGCGGCACCTTCGACCCGATCCACTTCGGCCACCTCAGGCTTGCAGAAGAGCTGGCGCAACAGCTCGATCTCGCCGAGGTGTGCTTCATTCCTTCCGGCCGGCCGTGGCACCGCGAGGAGCCCGGCGCGACGCCGGAACAGCGCGTGGAAATGGTGCGGCTCGCCATTGCCGGTAACCCGCGCTTTCGCCTGGACGGGCGCGAGGCCAGCAGCGGTGCTCCCGGCTATACGGTGGAAACGCTCGCCAGCCTGCGCCTGGAAGTGGGGGCAGATCTGCCGCTGTGCCTGCTGCTGGGCGCCGACGCCTTTCTCGGCCTGGCGACCTGGCATCGCTGGCATGAGCTGTTTGGGCTGGCGCACATCGCGGTGGCACAGCGCCCCGGTTTTTCCCTGCAGACGGAGCAGATGGGCGACGAGTTGAGGGCCGAAGCCGAAAGTCGCATGAGCAGCGATCCGCGCGATTTGCAGGCGACACCTTGCGGCAAGGTTCTGCCCTGTCCGATCACCCCGCTCGACATCTCGGCCACCCGCATCCGCTCTGCCATCAAGGCCGTGCAAAGCCCGCGCTATTTGCTCCCGGACGCAGTTGTCGATTATATTCAAACCCATCATTTGTACCGCTAAGGAAAGCAATGGAACTCGAAGCAATGAAACAGGCCGTGGTGGCCGCCCTGGAAGACATCAAGGCAAAAGATATCGCGGTACTGGATGTGAAGCACCTCACCAGCATGACCGATTGCATGATCATCGCCAGCGGCGACTCCAATCGCCAGACCCGGGCGTTGGCCAATAACGTGATCGTCAAGCTCAAGGAGCAAGGTGCAGAAGTGATCGGTGTCGAGGGCGAGGACAGTGGAGAATGGGTGCTGGTAGATTTCGGCCAGGTCGTGGTGCATATCATGCAGCCCACGATTCGCGAATACTACAATCTCGAGCAGTTGTGGGGTGGCGTCGAGGCGGCGCGGCGCCACCATCCGCTGGCGGCGGCCAAAGCCTAGCCCTTGCAATGAAGCTGTGGATTGTTGCGGTCGGCAACAAAATGCCGTCCTGGGTCGAAGAGGCCTTCGGCGAATACGCCAAGCGCATGCCGCGCGAAGCGCGCATCGAACTGGTGGAAATCAAGCCGGAAAAGCGCGCCGGAGGCAAAACCGTCGAGCAGATGCAGGAGGCCGAAATGACACGCATCCTGGCGGCGTTGCCCGCTGGCGCAAACCACGTCATGCTGGATGAGCGTGGCGTCGAAATGACCACCCTGGAACTCGCGGGCAGCATGAAGGCCTGGCTGCAGGATGGGTGCGATGTGGCTTTCGTCATCGGCGGCGCGGACGGCCTCCACCCCGCCTTGCGCCAGCGCGCCGGCAAGCTCTGGTCGCTGTCGCGCCTCACCATGCCGCACGGCCTGGTGCGGGTGCTGCTGGCAGAGCAGCTTTACCGCGCCATGTCGGTAATCCAGAATCACCCTTACCACCGCGAATAAAGAAACCCGTAAACCATGGCCAACAACCCTCACCAGACCATCTATCTAGCCTCCGCCAGCCCGCGGCGACGCGAGCTGCTGAAGCAGATCGGGGTACGCTTCGAAGTGCTGCTGCTGCGCAACCATCCCTCGCGCATGGATGTCGACGAGACGCCGCATGGTGACGAGAATCCGCGCGATTACGTACTCCGCCTGGCCCGCGCCAAGGCGGAAGTGGGCAGCATGACGTCGCGCGCCCGGCGTCTGCCGGCTTATCCCGTGCTGGCTGCGGACACCAGCGTGATCCTGGACGGTCAAATCATCGGCAAGCCCGCCGACCGTGTCGAAGCCGAGAGCCTGCTGGCCCGCCTGGCGGGACGCAGCCACGAGGTGCTTACTGCAGTGGCGATGGCTTTCGAGGAGCGGGTTGAAGTCGAGCTTTCAGCCTCCACAGTAGAGTTCATGCCACTCGACGCGCGCCGCATCAGGCAGTATGTTGCTAGCGGGGAATCTCATGACAAGGCTGGTGCATACGCCATTCAGGGGCGTGCCGCGGCATTCGTTTCCCGCCTCGAAGGCAGCTATTCCGGCGTGATGGGTCTGCCGCTGTTCGAAACCACGCAACTATTGCATAAATTTGGTATAGAAGTGATATGAGCGAAGAGATCCTGATCAACGTCACCCCGCAGGAAACCCGCGTAGCGGTGCTGCAGCAAGCCGTCGTGCAGGAACTGCACGTCGAACGGGCCAGCGCGCGCGGCTTGGTGGGAAATATTTACCAGGGGCGGGTATGTCGCGTGTTGCCGGGCATGCAGTCGGCTTTTGTCGAAATCGGCCTGGATCGGGCCGCCTTCCTCCACGTTGCCGACATCTGGTGCGCCCCGGGCGAGGAACCGCGGCCCATCGAGCGCCTGCTATACGAAGGGCAGACACTGATGGTGCAGGTCTTCAAGGACCCGTTGGGGACCAAGGGGGCGCGGCTTTCGACCCAGATCGGCCTGGCGGGGCGTTTCCTGGTCTACCTGCCGCAGGAAACTCATATCGGCATTTCACAGCGCATCGAGGATGAAGCTGAGCGCGAAATGCTGCGAGACAAACTGCAGCAACTGCTGCCCGATGCCGAACATGGCGGCTTCATCATCCGGACCATGGCGGAAACCGCGAGCGACAAGGAGTTGTTGGCCGACATCGAATACCTGCGCAAGTTGTGGAGCGACATTCAGGTCGCGGCCAAGGGCGCCGCGCCGAAAACCATGCTTTATCACGACCTGGACCTGCCGCTGCGCGTGCTGCGCGATTTCGTTACAGAAGAAACCGACCGCATCGTGGTTGATTCACGTGAAACATTTACGCGCATGCAGTCTTTCGCCGGGGAATACACTAGCACCGTGGCGGAAAGGCTCTCACATTACCAGGGCGAGCGCCCCCTGTTCGACCTGCGCGGGGTGGAGGACGAGATCGAAAAAGCCTTGGCGCGACGGGTGGATCTGAAATCCGGCGGCTATCTGATCCTCGACCAGACCGAGGCGCTGACCACGGTGGACGTGAACACCGGCGGCTTCGTCGGTGGGCGCAATTTCGACGACACCATTTTCAAGACCAACCTCGAAGCGGCACAGACCATTGCGCGCCAGTTGAGGCTACGCAACCTGGGCGGCATCATCATCGTCGACTTCATCGACATGGACAACGAAGAGCACCAGGCTTCCGTGCTGGCGGAGTTCAAGAAAGCCCTGAGTAAGGACCGCGCTCGTATCACGATCAACGGGTTTTCGGCCCTGGGCCTGGTGGAAATGACGCGCAAGCGCAACCGCGAAAGTCTCGCCCATGTGTTGTGCGAACCTTGCCCGATATGCCAGGGGCGCGGCGAGCTGAAAACGGCGCAGACGGTGTGCTACGAAATCCTGCGCGACTTGCTGCGCGAAGCGCGCCAGTTCGACGCGCGCGAATTCCGCATCCTGGCGTCGCAACAGGTCATCGACATGTTCCTCGACGAGGAGTCGCAGAGCATGGCCCAGTTGGGAGATTTCATCGGCAAGCCGATTTCTCTCCAGGTGGAGAGTCAGTATTCGCAGGAACAGTACGACGTGATTTTGATGTAACGCGGCCCGGCTTACGCGGCAGCGCTGTTCTGCTGCGGCCGCGACTGTTCGTTGATTTTGCAGCGGATATTGTCGATGGCCTCGTTCTGCTTCAGCAGCGCGGCTTGGCGTTGCACCAACTCCTTGATGCGGTCTTACAGCGTGTCGATGTTGTCGTGAATCTGTTTCACGGTGGCAACACGCCGTTCGATCTGCGCTTTATAGTCGTGAATCTGTTTCATCAGCGGCGCCAGCGCGGATCTTAACCAGGACTCACACTCTCCGCGCGCCTGGTCGAACACGATGTCGGCCGACGCCACCAGTCCGGTATAGAACTTGCGCACGAGAAAATGCTTTTCCGTCATGATGTTGAGCGGATCGTTGCAGAAATCGCCGGTTTGCTGAGCCAGGTCGAGCAGCCCCTGGCGGGCGCGTTCCAGGCCCAGCGGCGGCGGCGAGAGCTGAGCAAAGCCGTGCTGCTCGTGGAAGCGTTTGTAGGCGGCGTCCACCAGGCCCTTGATCTGTCCGGCATGGTGATGGATCTTGTCGAACTGCTGGG
>JBDKRR010000347.1:0-1959 GCA_039683315.1 Sulfuricella sp. | reverse complement strand
TGCTGCGCGAAATGCCGCTGCTGGTGGACCTGGCGGTCTTGCTGGACCTGTTCGCGGCCGTGTTCGTGATGGGCATTGCGGTCTACCACATCAATCTGGAGTTCGATCACATGGACGTGGACCAGTTGGACAGGCTGAAAGGTTGAGATGGAATGACCGCCGCTTTGCTCTTGTGGACCTTGCTTGCGCTGCCGGCTTTGTGCGGCCTGCTGTGCATCGCGTTCCGGACCGTCCCGCGCATCATGATGTTGATCCGCGCGGGAGTCGTCTTGACGGCGGTTGTGGCGGGCGCGAGCCTGCTTGCGGCGCACGGGAGCGGTACATTGTCGACCGCTTACGAATGGCTGCGGCTTGACGCGCTTTCGGCGTATCACCTGGCGGTGATGATGCTGGTGTTCACGCTGAGTTCGCTGTATCTGCCGGGATATTTCCAGGGCGAACTGACGCACCAGGAGGCTCGCCGGTTTGGCATGCTGTGGTTCGGCGCATTGACGGCGATGACGCTGGTGCTGATCTCCGGCAACATCGGCATCATGTGGGCGGGCATCGAGGCGACGACGCTGGTTACGGCATTTCTGATTTGCATCCACCGGCAGCGCGAGTCCATCGAGGCGATGTGGAAATACCTGATCATCTGTTCGGTCGGGGTCGCTTTCGCATTCATGGGGACTCTTTTGGCGGGCGCGGCCGCGAACGGGCTCCGTCTCCCGCCATCGCAGGCGCTGCTGTGGACGCGCCTGAGCGAGAATGCAGCGAATCTGGATCCGGTGTTGATCAAGGTTGCGTTCCTGTTCCTGCTGGTGGGGTACGGCACCAAGGCGGGGCTTGCGCCGCTGCACAGTTGGCTGCCGGACGCGCACAGCCAGGCGCCCGCGCCGGTATCGGCGCTGTTCTCGGGGTTTATGCTGAACGCGGCGCTCTACTGCATCATGCGCTACATGCCGATCGTAGAGGCATCGTCCGGCCACGCCGGCTGGAGCCTGCACTTGCTGCAGTTGTTCGGGCTTGCATCGATACTGCTGGCGGCGACGTTCATCATCTTCCAGCATGATCTGAAACGCCTGCTCGCGTACCACAGCGTCGAGCATTTGGGCATCATCGCGGTCGGCCTCGGCCTTGGCGGACTCGGCGTATTTGCGGCGCTGCTGCACACGCTGAACCACTCCATCTGCAAGTCGCTTTCGTTCTTTGCGGCGGGCAGACTTGGACAGATGTATGGGACGCACGACATGGGCAAGATGTCCGGTTCGCTTCGCGCGTCGCCGGTGTGGGGCACGGGTCTCTTTGGCAGCCTGCTGGTGCTGATTGGCGTTGCGCCGTTTGCGATTTTCATGAGCGAATTTCTGATTCTGCGCGCCGCGGCGAAGAGCGGGTCGTACTGGACGCTTGGCTTGTTCCTGGCGGGAGCCGGCATCGTCTTTGTGGGCGCGCTGCAACATGCGATCAACATTGCGTGGGGCACACCCGAGTCAACGCCAAAACCGGAGCGCGTGAACGCGGTCGATAAGGCGATTGTCGCCGTTTCACTGGGAGCGCTGCTCGTTTTGGGACTGTGGATACCGGCGCCGCTCTCTGAGCTTCTGACGAATGCCGCGCACATCGTGGAAGGCACTCCATGAATTCCGATTTCGGTTTAAAGACATTCAATTGCGAGCCCGTGAGCATCGATAAGGTTCCCGTTTTGCCGTGGGACAAAATGCGGGACGGGATCGTGCGCAGCGTCAATGACGGCGACCGCATCATCAGCCTGTTCGGGTGTCCTGGCGGCAACGCGATCCGTATCTACGCCGTATTGAGCGCGTCTGATTTTGGCGGGTTTACCGTTGCGGCATCCGATGTGGGCGAGCGCTATGACGCGCTTACCCCCGAGTGCAGCCAGGCGCACTATTTCGAACGGGAGATCGCGGAACAATGGGGCGTGCGGCCGGAAGGGCACCCGTGGCTCAAGCCGGTTCGGTT
>JBDKRR010000346.1:0-3487 GCA_039683315.1 Sulfuricella sp. | reverse complement strand
GGTAGTGCGCCTTCATGGTGCGCAGCTTGCCGCCAAAGAAGGTCGACATGAGGAAGGTCTCCGCCGCATCGTCCAGGTGCTGCGCCAGCGCCAGCACGTTGTAGCCGTTTTCCCGCGCCGTGCGATAAAGGATGCCGCGCCGCATGCGCGAGCAGAACGCGCAGAAGGAATCGCCCTGCATCGAAGTCTTGGCCTGCTCGACGATGGGCTGGCTTTCATAGAAATAGGGCACCCCCAGTTCCGCCAGATACGCCTTGAGCGGCGAAGGATCGAAATCAGGCGACTGCGGATCGACGGTACAGGCCGCCAGCTCGAAGCGGATCGGCGCCTTCTTCTGCAAGTGCAGCAACACCTGCAGCAGCGAAAGGGAATCCTTGCCGCCGGACAAGCCGAGCAGCACCTTGTCGCCGTCACGAATCATGGAAAAATCCCCGATGGCGCGGCCGGTGGCCGAAAGCAGGGTTCTCGGCGGCTTCACCAACGTTTTTTCACTATTCACTTTTCACCCTTCACTTTTCACAAACTTGCGCTCCGTCCGCCGTCCACCGGCAGGATCACGCCTGTGATGTAAGGCGCGTCGTTGACCAGGAAAGTCACGGCCCTGGCGATGTCCTGCGGGCTGCCTTCGCGCTTGAGCAGGGTATGGGCGATGATGCGGCGCCGTTCCTGGTCGTCGAAAGTGGGGTCTTCCTCCGGCCACATGATCGGTCCCGGCGCCACGGCATTGACGCGCACGCACGGGCCGAGTTCATGCGCCAGGGATTTGGTCAACGCCACCAGCCCCGCCTTGGCGATGCTGTACACCACATAGCTTTTCATCGGCCGCTCGGCGTGGATGTCGGCGATATTGACGATGCAGCCGTGGCTGCGCGTCAGCGCCGCTGCGGCGGCCTGGGAAAGGAACAACGGCGCCTTGAGATTGGTTCCCACCAGGTCGAACCAGTCCTGCTCGGTGATTTCGCCCACGGCTGTGGGGTAGAAGCTCGAAGCGTTGTTGATGAGAACGTCGAGGCGGCCGAACTGCTGTTCGGCGGCTTCCACCAGTTTGGGATAGCAGGCAGGATCGAGCAGGTCGCCCTGCACCGTTGCGGCCGAGTCGGGGCGCAGCTTGTTCAACTCGTCGCGCAGCTTTTCGGCATCCCCCGCGGAGGAACGGTAGTGGATCATGATGCGCGCCCCGGTAGCGTGGAGGCTGCGGGCGGTTGCAGCACCGACGCGGATCGCGCCGCCGGTGATCAAAACCACCTTGTCCTGAACAGCTGATGTCATTGGCTAACTTTCAAAAATATGGTCCCCAGGGGCGTACCGCCCCGTTTCCCAAGCACCTCAATAAAATGGATAATGCGCCCTGGCCCACGAAACATGTTTTGCATACTGCGAATACGATGCGTCATAAACTACTTGCTTTACTGCTCTTCCAGCTCGGACTGGCGGCATCCCCGGCGGGCCATGCCGAGGAGTACCATCTCGGCCAGGGACTGGTCATCGGCGACTTCCTCCTTTCCGGTTATGCCAACCTTGTGGCCGAGGCTCCTCGGGGGGGCATCGCCAAGGGCTCGATCGACGATTTTAGCCTGTTCGTCAGCGGTCGCGTCAACCGCTGGATCAATCCTTTCCTCGAAAGCGAAATCTCCAGCCTGACCGTGGTTCAGCAGGGCGACGGGCCGCGCTCGAACGGGCACGTCATTTTAGAGCGTTTCTACAACGATGCGCACATTTCGGAATCCGACTCCCTGCGCATCGGAAAAATGCTGGCGCCGGTCGGCGACTGGAACCTCGTGCACGCCGCGCCGCTGGTTCCGACCGTCACCCGCCCGCTCACCACTTTCCACGGCTTCAGCGAATACACCAACGGCTTATCGTGGCTGCACGAGAACCCGCGCGGCGAGGGCCCGGACTGGCAACTTTACTGGCAGCCGAGCAGCGAATGGCACGAGCGGCCGGCCAGCGTCGCTCGCCACCATTTCCGCGATGTGTGGGGCGCACATATTAACTGGCCGCTGGGTTTCGTCGACAAAGTCGGCGCTTCCTTCCAGCACGGCGAGTTGGTGGAAACGGGCGAAACCTATCGCGTATTCGGCCTGAACCTGCGCAAGACCTTCGGCAAGCTGCTGCTCGAAAGCGAGGCGACCACCTCGACCTGGTCGGGCACCGCCCCCCGCGCTCATGAGCGCGAATCGGGCGCATACGTGCTGGCCGATTATGCCTTCAGCCCGCGCTGGCACGGCATCGTCGAAGGAGAATACTTCCAGGACCATCAGGCCGAACGGAGCTCGCGCAACACGCTGCTGGGCATCGCCTATAAACCCGAATCCAATCTGGTGTGGAAGCTGGAATACGTACATCAGATGGGGGTGTCGCCGGACATTCCCTCCGGCTGGTTCGCCTCCTTTTCGACGCTCTTCTGATGCGTGCCCTGCTGCTGATCTTGTTTCTTCTAACCGCGCAGGCCGCAGGTGCGGAAGGCTTGCTGGTTATTGCCTCGCCCAATGTACCTGTCGACTCGATATCAAGAGAGGAACTGGCCGCCATTTACCTGGCGCAGAAAATGGCATGGCCAGGCGGCCTCCCCGTGGTGCCGGTTAACCGTGAAGCGGCAAGCCCGGTGCGCGAACACTTCTCCGAGGTGGTATTCGAGCGTTCGCCGCGCGAGCTTGCGGATTACTGGAACCGCCTGCGCTTCCAGGGCAAGCTTCCCCCGCTCGTGCAAACTTCCGACCAGGCCATGCTGGGCTTCGTGCGCAGCGTGCCGGGCGCAGTCGGCTACGTCGAAGCCGGCCAGGCCACCGCGGGCGTCAAGATCCTGAAAAAACTCCCATGAACGAGCACAGCCATGGCTTGACGTTACCGGCGCTGCGCAGCTGGTTCGGGCGCACCATTGCGCGCAAGCTGCTGTTGGCGTTTTTCTCCGTTTTCCTGATCACCTACCTGGCAACCGCGCTCGTGGTCCTGAGCGCCGTGCGCACGGCGGTCACCAAGGCCGAGCTGGACACCGTGGCGCAATTTGCCCACCTCAAGCTCAACAACCTGGATATCCGCTTCGAACAACTGGCGACCGATCTGCGCGCCTGGTCCAAGCTGGACGTGATGAACGACCTCGCCTCCGGCGACGTCGACAAACGGGTGGAGCGGGCGCTGCAGGGGATGAAAAGCGATTACGCGCTCAAGGGCGATCTTTACGCTTTCGACGCGACCGGGCGCCTGCTCGCCAGCACCAGGCCGCAGCAGGGGGCCGTCATGCTTCCGCCGGTATGGCGCCCCCGCGGCCAACTGAGCTTTGTCGACAAGCATGTCAACCCGTTCGGCGGCGAGGCCATCGTCGCTTTGTCCACGCCGGTGACCTCCAGCTTTTCATCCGGCTTTCAGCTCGGCACCCTGGTCCTGGTTTACCCCTGGTCCGAAGTCAAAAAGACGCTGGCTGACGATTCCGTCTTGCTGCGCCGCCGGTCGGAACCCGTGCTGCTGGAATCTAACCAGCCCATCACCG
>JBDKRR010000345.1:0-5553 GCA_039683315.1 Sulfuricella sp. | reverse complement strand
GATTTTTTCGAATCGTCGCCGGTGAACAGCAGGCGGCCTAGCGAGGCGCGGATGATCTGGTCGTCGTCGCTCTTGCGTCCGTGCCGCTCCATCCACTCGAACAGAGTCGTATCCGCCTCGAACTCGGCGTGGTGATCCTGGGCGAAGTAACCGATCTTGGCCTTGTCCGCCCATTTCACGTCGCCCTGATCCGGCTCGATCTCGCCCACCAGGGTTTTCACCAGGGTGGATTTACCCGCGCCGTTGGGGCCGATGATGGCGAGGCGCTGGCCGGCGTCGAGCAGCAGGTTGAGGCCGTGGAAAAGCACCTTGTCGAAGCCCTTGGCCACGTCCAGCAATTCCACCGCCTTGCGATGGAGTTTTTCGCGGTCGTCGGTTTCGAAGCGGATGTAGGGGCTCTGGCGGCTGGAAGGCTTGACTTCGACGATGCCGTCCTTGAGCTTGTCGGCCTGCCGCGCGCGGCTGGTGGCCTGGCGCGCCTTGGAAGCGTTGGCGGAGAAGCGCGCCACGAAGGCGTTCAACTCGGCGATCTGGTCCTTCTTCTTGGCATTGTCCGTCAGCATGCGCTGGCGCGCCTGGGTCGCGGCGATCATGTACTCGTCGTAGTTGCCGGGATAGATGCGGATGGTGTTGTAATCCAGGTCCGCCATGTGGGTGCACACGCTGTTGAGGAAGTGGCGGTCGTGGGAAATGATGATCATGGTGCTAGAACGCGCGTTGATCACGTCCTCCAGCCAGCGGATGGTGTTGATGTCGAGGTTGTTGGTGGGCTCGTCCAGCAGCAGGATGTCCGGGTCGGAAAACAGCGCCTGCGCCAGCAGCACGCGCAGCTTGAAGCCGGGCGCCACTTCGCGCATCGGGCCGGTGTGCAGTTCGAGCGCGATGCCCACGCCCAGCAGCAATTCGCCGGCGCGCGATTCGGCGGTATAGCCGTCCAGTTCGCCGAACTGGGTTTCCAGGTCCGCGGCGCGCATGTAGTCGTCTTCGGTGGCTTCCGGGTTGGCGTAGATGGCGTCTTTTTCTTCCTTCACCGCCCATAGTTCGGCATTGCCCATCATCACCACGTCGAGCACGATATTGTCCTCGTAGGCGAACTGGTCCTGGCGCAATTTGCCGAGGCGCTCGCCCTGGTCGATGGAAACGTTGCCCCCGGAAGGCTCCAGGTCGCCGCCGAGAATTTTCATGAAAGTGGACTTGCCGCAACCGTTGGCGCCGATCAGGCCGTAGCGGTTGCCTTCTCCGAACTTGACGGAAACGTTCTCGAACAGGGGCTTGGCCCCGAATTGCATGGTGATGTTGGCGGTGGAAATCAAAAGGGGGTGTCCTATGGAAATTTGTTTCTCAATCGCCACATTATAAACCATGCACCCATAGTCACGAATTCCCCGTCTTCCATTACAATCGGCAAATCATGGTCCCTCACCTCACTACCGCCCTCACCGGCCCGCTGCTCGAACTCGAACGGCACATCCTCGACGCCCAGCCGCGCATCGAACAATGGTTCCGCGCCAAGTGGCAGGAACACGATGCACCGTTCTACGCCTCGGTGGACCTGCGCAACGCCGGCTTCAAGCTGGCGCCGGTGGACACCAACCTGTTTCCCGGCGGCTTCAACAACCTGAACCCCGAGTTCATGCCGCTGTGCGTGCAGGCGGCCATGTCGGCGGTGGAAAAAATCTGTCCCGATGCGCAGCGCTTCCTGCTCATCCCGGAAAACCACACGCGCAACACCTTCTACCTGCAGAATGTGGCGCGGCTGGCCAGCATCCTGCGCCATGCCGGGCTGTACGTACGCATCGGCACCATGCTGCCGGAAATCACCGCACCCACGGTGCTGGACCTGCCCGACGGACAGACCCTGACACTGGAGCCGATCCAGCGCGAAGGGAACAAGCTCAAGCTGGACGGCTTCGACCCTTGCGCCATTCTGCTCAACAACGACCTGTCCGCCGGCATACCGGATATCCTCAAGGGGCTGAAGCAACCGGTGTTCCCGCCGCTGCACGCCGGTTGGGCGACGCGGCGCAAGACCCATCATTTCAGCGCCTACGACCAGGTCGCGGCGGAATTCGCCACCATCATCAACATGGACCCGTGGCTCATCAACCCCTATTTCAGCGATTGCCGCCAGATCAACTTCAGCGAACGGCAAGGCGAGGAATGCCTGGCGACCCAGGTGGACGAACTGCTCGGGGACATCCGGGAAAAATACCGCGAATACGGCGTGAAGAACGACCCCTTCGTCATCGTCAAGGCCGATGCCGGCACTTACGGCATGGGCATCATGACGGTCAAGGACGCCTCCGAGGTCAAAGGCCTCAACCGCAAGCAGCGCAACAAGATGTCGGTCATCAAGGAAGGTCAGCAGGTCAGCGAGGTCATCATCCAGGAAGGCGTTTATACCTTCGAAAGCATCGACGAGGCAGTGGCCGAACCGGTGGTATACATGATGGACCACTTCGTGGTGGGCGGCTTTTACCGCGTCCACACCGGGCGCGGCCAGGACGAGAACCTCAACGCCCCCGGCATGCAGTTCGTGCCACTGGCGTTCGAAAACTCCTGCACCCTGCCCGACTGCGCCGCCGGGCCGGACACCCCGCCCAACCGCTTCTATGCCTACGGCGTGGTGGCGCGACTGGCGCTGCTGGCGGCCGCAATCGAGCTGGAAAACACCCAGCCGTGAGAACCTGACGGCCCTTTTGAAAAGACGCAATATGGGCCTGATCAGTCGCGTTTTACGCCATTATCTGAAACAGAAACCCATCCGCTTGCACCAGGCCGAAATCGACACGGCCATCGAGCAGCTGTTCTACGAAATCAACCCGCGCCTGCGTTTCCTGCCCGGCTACCGCGAGAAGCTCGGCAGGCCGGTGTGGCACACGCTGAAGCATATCCATCACGTCATCGAAAGCATCGCCGGTCCGGTCGATGCGGCAGCGCGGCAGTGGGATTCGACGCCGCTGTTGCGCGCCATGTTCGCAAACAGCACGGACATGGGAAAACTGTTCGACCGCGACCCCGCTCTGCGCAACTGCATTGCCGCAACACCACCCGCGGAAAGCATCCACGTCGTAATCGCCGCCACCATGCAGGTCCGCAAGGTTCTAGGCATGGCGATGCGGGGCGACATGATGCAACGGGACGTTCCCCAGACGCAGATCAGCTTTACCGATCACCGCATCGTCGCCTTCGCCGACAGCGACAGCGGCCTGCGCGAGAAGCTGAAAGCCTACGCCCTGGAATTCGTCGCGCACAAGGTGCTGGCCGACATTGCCGCCCAGCGCTCGGAGTGCGAGGACCTGGAACAGGGCCTGGCGCTGCTGCGCGCCCGCATGCGCATGAAACTTCGTCAGGACAGCGGCAAAGCCTGCCTGTGCGACCGCATCGAATACAGCGCAGGCGAACTGGATGAAATTCGCGCCCAGATCACGGAGAAGGAAACCCGCCTGAGCCAGACCGCCATCCATCAGCCCACGCTGGAATATTTCATGGACCAGTTGCTGCTGGTGCTAAACGGCGTGGAAAAACTACTCCAGATTCATCAAGTGTCGCTGCATCTCGACAACATGAACATATTGCTCGAGAAAGCGGATGCAGAGACCGTGCAGCCGATCGAACTCAGCGAAGTCCTGCGCGCCGGCCAGCCGGCCAGAATCATGCTGATCGCCCGCGTACCGTGTGCCGAGGCGCTGGTCCACGAGGACATGACAACCAGGATTGACGAGGCGCTAAAGTGGCTTTGAGCGCGCAACGGTTGAGGCAAGGGGCGCCGGAACCGAAGGCTGGAGGGCGCCCCAAAGGCAGCTTTTAGACTGCCTACTCGACCGAGAGGTTAGCGAAGTAATCGGCTCTGAGACGTAAATCGCGCCGAAGAAACGCCGTAGGTTGGTGGTGAACAACGTGAACCCCAACACTTCCCTGCCGGAATCGCGGCATGGCCGATATTGTCGGCGGCGCCACGTTGGGGTTCGCTACGCTTACCCCAACCTACAGAATCAATGGGTTGCATTGTGTTTCTTGAGAGCCATCCGGAATGACTCAATCGTTATCCATTCGCTTTGAATGCATCGTGGAAGGTAACGGTACCTTGCGGAGTATGCCCGTCGAAAGACAGCTGGGTAAAGTGAAAGCCTCATCATCACCACCAGCCGGTGTCCTTTATAACCACCTTCTTGTAGTAATCGATATTCGCGCGAACCGCAAATACTGCACCTACGCCGTAGCCAAGCGATCTGGATAGCGAACCATACCCGAAATAATCCAGTATGAGGCTCAGGATAACGACCGCAAGCACGCAGACAGCGAACAGGGCCATGCCTCTTTTCCACATCCCTTTTGCCATGTAGTAAAAAGGGCCGAAGAGGAATGCGAGCACGTTGAAAGAAGCCTTGCGCCTCTCGTTCGCAGGCAGGCTCTTCAGGTGCGGAAGTTTCGCACCTCCGGCACGCACAATAACTTTGAAGCGATCTTTCCATGTTTGCGACACCGGGAGGCTATCGATATCAGAAATTTCCCGATTGGCGTCATCAACGTCGGCGACAGGCGGGGCATAGGGATTTTGCGCTTGCATCGTATTTCCTTATGAATGGATGAGCAGCATTTGCGCTTCTAAACCTGGCGCGATTATGCCAATCGGATTTAACGCCTGATCCGCGTTCAATGCAAGCGGCATCCAAACGACCTCGGGCCGAAATTTTTGGGTGGGCACCCCTTTTTGCCCACCCTGCTACCTGGCTGTTTATTTGGCCCGGCCTGCGGCAGTAGCTTCCGGCACCTCGACCAGCTTTCCGCTGCGCACATCGTAGATATAGCCGTAAATTGGGATGTCTTTCGGCACCAATGGGTGATTGCGGATGCGTTGCACATCTTCCAGAACGCTCTGTTCCTGATTGGGGATAGTCAGCCAGCTGATATGTTCACCCTCGGCGGAACCGCCGCCACCGCCCGCGTCGTGCCAGCCGCTCGCATCCACGCTGGCGCACTTCAGGCTGCTGCGCAACAGTTTGCGCATCACATCATCGGTAAAAGTTTCCATGCCACAATCGGTGTGGTGTATGACGAACCATTCCCGTGTACCCAGAAGCTTGTAGGAGATCACCAGAGAGCGAATAGCGTCATCACTGGCGCGGCCCCCGGCATTACGGATTACGTGGGCATCGCCTTCGCTAAGGCCAGCATATTTGGCCGGGTCCAGACGAGCATCCATGCAGGTCAGAACGGCAAAGCGCCGACCCGGCGGCATAGGCAATTTGCCCTTGTCGCCAAAGTTTGCAGAGTAATTCGCGTTTGCCGCCAGAACCTCTTCTGTGATCTTGCTCATTGCGCTCTCCTTGTGGAAATGCCGGGAATTCGAAGAAAACTTCCTGCCCTCCCGGCGTTGGGGTTGTACATGCGTTCATCATGCCAATGGAGGATAGAGAGAAGGGGGTAGTACGGCGATAGGGCATTGAATGTATAACTTGCCGCGCCATTCAGTAGAAATCGTTCTGGCTGGCGCCAGGCTCACTTGCATCATCAGCAACTCACAAATTCGACGTCTGAAAAGAAGTTTGG